>CBDUPT010000022.1:0-14643 GCA_965369165.1 uncultured Flavobacteriales bacterium
AGACTAATATAAAAGTTGAATTTCCGCTATCATTAATTGCTAACAATTTGGCACTTCAAGATACCTTAGGGTTTTCTTTACCAGAAGAAAGTGAAACGGGAAGAATACTTGATGGGACTCTTTTTCTGTATGCAGATAATGGATTCCCTTTTGATGCTAAAATTCAATTAGCAATGTATGATGAGTTTGATAATTACATTCAAACGATTAATGTTGATAATCAGATATTGGCTGCCCCTGTAGATGGTAATTTACGTGTAACATCTAAAAAGCAGTCTGTATTATCAATACCATTAAATGCTAGTGATGTAGATAATTTGTATATGGCAAAAAAATTACTTTTTACTATTGCGTTTACAACTCAACCACAATCTCAGTTTATTAAGATTTATGAAGGATATGAAATTGACTTGCAGATTGTTGGAGATTTTTCATACAATGTGGATTTAAAATAATTAAATTGAGAAAAAGAATACTATTATTTTTAATTGCGTTAGGGTTTTCTTTTAGTGGATTTACTCAGTTTAACAATGATTTTTTTGTTGATTCGGTTCAGCGATTAAATTTTTATGCTGGAATGGATTTTTCTTATGGCTCTAATGTAATGAGTAATGAGTTTAGTAATAAGTTTTTGTTTGGAGGGACTATAGATAGAGATTTGAAAGATAAAACGTATAAAAACTTAGGAGCTAATAATCGTTTGGGGGGCGACCTTAATTATCAATTAACTGCGGAAATTCCTTTTGACACAATTTTTAGAAAAACAAAACTTTCATTAATAGTTGGAGTGGAGTTTAATGAACATGTAGATGTAACTTTTGATGAAAGTTTATTTAAACTAGTGTTTGATGGAAACAAACAATTTGCAGGACAAACAACTGACATAAGCCAAACAAATTATAATTATTACAAGTATCAACGTTTAAATTTTGGACTTGTAAAGTATAAAGGAGATGATAAAAAGCCCGCTAAAGAAGGAGTGATTATATCAATAATAAAAGGAGAGGAACATCAAGCTGCTAATGGGAGTGGTACAATGACAACTGAACAATATGGGAGACAGATTGATTTGGATTTATTGTATACCTATAATTCTTCTGACACTGCAAATAAAGGCTTTAAAGCATTTAATGGGTTGGGTATTTCTACAGATTTGTTTTCAGAATTTTATTTTAAAAATGGAGATAGATTTCGAATGGCAATAGAGGATTTAGGTTTTGTACATTGGAATAATAATTCATTAGAAATTAGTACAGATAGTCTCTACACCTATTCAGGGGTTGTTATAGATGATATTTTTAATATAAATGATAGTTTGATTGATAAACTATCGAAAGATTCTATTTTGGATATCATATCTACTAATAGAGAGAAAGCAGACTATGCTATAGCATTACCAACAGCTGTTCATTTAACATATTCAAAACAATTGTCCAGCAAAGTTATTGGAAATATAGGGGTGTATCATAAAATATTATCCAGTTATTTACCTTTAATTTATGCTAATATAAACTATTCAATTAATCCAACTTTTGTTATTAAGTCTCAATTTTCATGGGGAGGTTATGGAAAATATAATGTTGGGTTATATTTAGCAAAATCTATAAAAAATTCTTTTCAATTATTTTTAGGGACTAATAATTTAGAAGGGTTCATTATCCCGAGTAAAGCTTATGGGAATAGTGGCTTTATTGGATTAAAGAAGTATTTTTGATAAAATTAAAAACATAAAATGAATAATATTCCAAATATAAAATTTACAGATTCAGGTAATTTCTTTTTAATTGCTGGGCCTTGTGCTGTAGAAAGTGAAGAGAATGTTTTTGAAATAGCTTGTACAATTAAAGCTATTTCAGAGAAATTAGAAATACCTTATATTTTTAAGGCGTCTTATCGAAAAGCAAACCGCTCTAGGTTAGATTCTTTTACAGGAATTGGAGATGAAAAGGCATTGAAGATTATTAAAAGTGTAAAAGATAGATTAGGCTTGCCGGTCCTTACAGATGTTCATACAGCTGAAGAATGTGCAATGGCTGCTGAATATGTTGATGTACTTCAAATTCCTGCATTTTTATGCCGACAAACAGATTTATTGGTTGCTGCGGCTAAAACAGGTAAGGTGATTAATATTAAAAAAGGGCAGTTTTTAGCAGCAGATTCGATGCAATTTGCAGTTAACAAAGTTAAAGAGTCTGGTAATGAAAATGTTTGGTTAACTGAAAGAGGAACTACTTTTGGTTATCAAGATTTGGTTGTAGATTATAGGGGTATACCTGTTATGCAACAATATGCGCCAACAGTTTTAGATATCACACATTCACTTCAACAACCTAATCAGAGTTCTGGAGTTACTGGTGGTAAACCAGAATTAATAGAAACTGTTGCAAAGGCAGGGATAGCAGTTGGAGTAGATGGAATTTTTATAGAAACTCATCCAAATCCAGCTATGGCAAAAAGTGATGGAGCAAATATGTTACAATTAGGGATGTTAGAAGAACTATTAACCAAATTAGTTAAAATTCGTAAAGCTATTAAGTGAAGATAAAAGTTATAATATTATTTTTCTTAATGCCTCTCTTTAGCATTTCTCAAACAGATACTATAGCGCATCTTCACGCATTTGGTGGAGGGAATAATGATGTTGCAGAAGAAATCGAAGCAACATCTGATGGAGGCTATATTGTTGTTGGATCTACTTCAAGTAATAGCTCTGGGAATACAGATGCATATTTATTAAAAATTGATTCTAATTGCAGTTATCAATGGAGTAAAGCATTAGGTGGTATAAATAATGACTGGGGTTATTCAGTAAAACAGACTTATGATAAAGGTTATATTATAGGGGTTTCTTCTAATAGTTACGGAAATGGTGGTTATGATGCCTGTTTAATGAAGCGGGATAGTCTTGGTAATTATCAATGGAAGAAATGTTATGGAGGTAATGATTGGGATTTTGTTTATTCAGTAGTTCAAACTCATGATAGTGGTTATGTGTTTTGTGGCGAGACCTATAATAATACAAGTGGTTTTTCTGATGTTTATGTAGTTAAAACTAATCAATTAGGAGATACCGCCTGGACTAGAACAGTGGGTGGAGCCTTAGTTGATAAAGGAAATTCAATTATTGAAACATCGGACTCTAATATTGTTGTTGCAGGTATAAAAAATACAGTTATAGATTCGACTCAAATTTATGTGTTAAAGTTTGATTTTAATGGGACTCTTTTGTGGGATAGTTTGTATGGTGATAGTTTGTATGAAAGCGCTGCTGCAATTATTGAATGCAATAATGGAGATTATGTAATTGGAGGAACTAGCACAAGTTTAAATGTAGATAAAGAAAATTATATTATTCGTACAAATTCCTCTGGTTTAAGCTTGTGGGCTAATTACTTTAATTCAACTGGAGATGAAGAAGTTCTGGATGTTGTTGAAGATAAGTTGGGTAACTTAATTAATGTGGGTTACACTGAAGGCGCTGGTGGAGGAATGAAAGATGTTCATGTTTTTTATGTGAATGGTACAGGTTTTTGGATGCATAAATCCTCCACTTATGGTGGGAGTACAAATGAAGTAGCAAAAAGTATAGCTATATCAAATAATATTAAAATTGCAGGATTAACTGATGGTGTTTATGGAAATGGATTAAATGATATGCTTATTGTTTGTTTAGATACAGTTTATCAAGGACAAATATTTTCAACAGATAGTATATATGATGCAATCCCTCTTAATATAGTTGATATAGATAAAAAAGAACTATCTGTTGAAGTGTATCCAAACCCTGCTCAAAGTTTTATTATTATAAGTTCAGATAAAATTAATAATGGAGAAGTTAGAGTTTTAGATATGTTGGGAAATGAAGTACTTATAACAAGTTTTATTAGCCAAGAAACAATTCTTCTTAATAACCTCGCTGAAGGTATTTATCTGATTAAGGTTTATAATGATAATGTTAAGGTAGAGACAAAAAAAATAATAATGACTAAGTAATATTTTAAAACTAAAAAAAAAATGATTTACGTAACAACAGATTGTATAAAAGGAAAAGAGATAGTAGAATCATTATGCACTGTAAGAGGGAGTACTGTCCGAGCAAGAAATATCGGTAGAGATATTTTTGCTGGGCTAAAGAACATTGTTGGTGGTGAAATTTCTGAGTACACCAAGTTACTAGCTGATGCTAGAGAACAAGCTATAAAAAGAATGTTAGATGATGCTCAAAGGTGTGGTGCTGATGCTGTTGTCAACGTTCGTTTTACTACGTCACAAGTAATGCAAGGAGCAGCTGAAATGTTAGCTTATGGTACCGCTGTAAAGTTAAAGTAATGGAGATTGTTGGGTTGAGTGTATTTGTACTCTTATTGTATGTAGGAGGTTTTGTTTTTGCATTAATTGCACTTATCTATTTTATTGTAAAAAGGGTAGAAGCAAAAAAGAACGAGGACTTCGAGAAAAGAAATAATTAATTTTTTTATTAAAATAAAAAAGAGGCTTTAGATAATCTAAAGCCTCTTTTTGTATGTTGTAGTTTGGATATTTATTTAATTACATTAACATGTCCAAAGTTATCATGTATGATAGTTGAATATTTCTCTTTTGCAACTATCTTCCAAATATATGTTCCTATAGGTACAGGCTGACCTTTGTAAGTTCCATCCCAACCTAATTCTGGATAAGGAGTTTCAAAGATTAATTCTCCCCATCTATCAAATATCTGCATAGTGTACTGAGAGAAATCTATTCCTTCACCGTAAGGTCTAAATATTTCATTAACACCATCTCCATCTGGAGTAAACGTGTTAGGAACATAGAAGATATAGATTCCATTAATAATTACTGTTCCTCTAGCAGTATCTTGACATCCATTTTGGTTAGTTACCGTTAATACTACAGGGTAAGTTCCAGGCTCCTCATTTGGATAAGTCTTAACAGGATCTGTTTCTGTAGAAGTGTCAGGTGAAATGCCACTATTAAACTCCCATAAGTATGTTAAAGGCAATGCCGTAGACAGATTAGTGAATTCAATTTCTGTATTTAACACATCTGTAATAGGAGGTGTCATATAGAAGTTTGCATCAGGATAATCATGTGGACAAACAAAACTTGGGTATGTTGTATCAACTATACAGCCATTAATAGTTGTAATAGTTAATGTTACATCATGACAGACTGGTTTGTTAAATGTATGGTTAACAGGATCACCATTGATTGTAGACCCATCAGAAATGTACCAAGATGAACCTCCTATTAAAGCGGCTGGAGTTGAAGTATTTGTAAACTCAATTGTAATAGGGTAACAACTGTCAGGTTTGTTTCTTACGAAGCTTGGAGTTGGTAAATCCCACCAATATACATTTATAGTTACACTGTCAGATGGAGTTGTACAGTTATCCATTGCAACACCAATATAAGTAGTAGGTGAAGATGTAGGTGTAACATTAATTAAAGGTCCATTTCCAATCAACACTCCATTGTCGTACCAGTTGTAATTATAGCCTACTCCTGAACCACCAATTACACTTATATCAAGGTTTGTGCTTGTTCCTGGACAGATAGAAATAGAATCATCAGTAGTGCTCGCAATTAGATTTGGATAAAGACTTATACAAACCTCTTGAGTGTCGGATGTACATCCTTTAGGGTCTAAAGCATATACAGAGTAACAAGTTGGAGATACTATTGGGCTAACAGTATGAGGCCCATTTCCAGGTATTATAGTGCTATTAGATAGGTCTGTCCAATTAAGGCTATATGGTGATCCATTACCTCCATTAGCAGCTGCAGTAATCTGTATGTTGCCACCTATACATATAATATCATCAGGTGTAATTGATGTTATTTCCACTGAATCTGGTTCGTATAACCATACTGTTGTATCAGCAGAACAACCGCTAGAGTCAACCATTGTAATAGTATAAGCACCAGCAGGTAAACCTGTTAAAGAATCTAACATTCCTGTAGTTAAATTATTAGTGGTTTGTAAAACAGTTTGAGTAATACTATCTGTCCAAGTAAAACTTTGAACTTCACTACCAAAAACAAATACAGGATTAATAACAATTTTACCATCTGGTACATCCTTACAAGTTGGATTAGTAACAGTTGGTATAGGTGGGTAACATACTCCACATAAAACTGTAACATTTATAGTGTCCGTATCTGTACATCCTCCAGCAGTATCAGTTACTGTTACAATATAAGTAGTAGGTGTTTGAGGGAACACTACAGGATTTTGACTCGTATCCGTAATAATATTACTATTAGGTACCCAACTATAATCGTAAGCATTAGGGTCTGGTATAGTTGGACAATGGTTTAACCTTATGTTAGGTCTGTTGACATTTGGGGCATACGGTGTGTTTAAAACACAACCAACAGCTCCATCGGTATAATCATAAAGAGTTCGAGGAACAACTGTATTAGTTTGAGCAACTGCATCAGTACTTGTCCAACTACCATTATCAAAACAAACTTCAACTAACAAGTTTGATATTCCATCCCATTCGTAAGCTGTATTTAAAACGAAATTATTCCAGCCAGCAAAAGTCACATAGTTTATTGGAGATGCTCCAACATTATAAACTTGTGTTGCACCAGGAATAAACTGAGTAGCACCTACAAAATCACTCTGAGGTACACACATCATACTAATAGTTAATCCAGTATAACCTTGTGTACTTGCTTTACTAGTGATATCAAAAGCTACTTCGGTAATTTTACCACCCATGAAGCCCATACCATTAAGTTCTGCAGCTGTATAAATCATTTGTATTCTGCTATCTTCAAAAAATCCGTAGAATGGAGATGGTGCATTACTTATATTAGTTGTTCCAGTTCCAATTACAGATTGAGTAGTAGGACCAGTACAATTGTTATTAATACTTGGTCCACAAACAGCTGGAATTCCACCACCTAAATCTAAATTAATTTGTAATGAATCGCCACAATCAAGAGTGGTGTCATTATTTAAAATATTAATATTTGGTTTTACAGCAGCTGCAACAGTAATAGATATTGTATCATATTTAATACAACCACCTGGACTAGTTACTTCAACAATGTATTGATAAACACCAGGAACAGTAATGTTGGCAATTGGATTAGCAATAGTGTTTGAGCTTAAGTAAGTTGCAGGTGTCCATAAATAATTGTATCCTGGGACAGCTGGATTTACAAGAACGTCAAGCTGTACAGGATCCATTAAACATGTTGTAGGTGAACTTTGAGTAGCAGTTGCTGTATAATCTGGCACAACAGTTACTGTTACTGTGTCTTTATTTGTACATCCACCAGCTAAATTACTAGTAACTACATATGTAGTTGTTGCAGTTGGTGAAGCTACAGGATTTGAACAAGGATTGCATGAAAAATTTGTTCCAACATTAATAGGTGGGCCAGCAATTGTTGACCATGTAAATACAGAACCGCCTGCTGCAGTTAATTGTGCTGTTTGATTACCACAAATTGTCATGTCGGGTGGCGCAACAGTACTGTTTACAACGTTAATAGCAATTGGATAAGATGCCAAGTTCTCTATAGGACAAGAACCATCAGATACTCCTATTGTAAACTGTGTGTTCGGACTTGCTCCAACAGGTACTGTCCAACAGATAGTAAAAGTTACAGGGTTAGTTCCAGAAGATGTTAGAGTGGCTCCAGGCAAGGCAGTAAATAAATTTGTATTGTTGCTATCCAATGTTAGCGTATCATTAATATCAGGGTCTGTAAATTCTACATCAAAACAAATACTTTGTCCCTCACATACTTCTATAGTGTTAGGATTTAGTAAGGTTGCGTTACCCGTTAAATTAGTTAATCCACCAGCAGGGCCTTGGGGGGGTTGGCAGTTAGTGTTGTTTATAACCTCAAATTGAAAATCATGATAAATAAATCCTGTAAGATTACCATTGGCATCAAAAGCTTCAATTAAATAAGTTACAACAAAATTACCTGTAGTAGGTTGATTAAATGTGATACAACCAGTAATTGGATCAAAAACTAGGTTTTGTAGAGGTTGTTGAGGGGTGTATGGGGCCGGATGGGTAATAGGAACAGCATTTGCACCTAAAGGGTTGACTAAGGAATAGTATAAAGAATCCCCATCTGGATCAATCGCTCCTGGACAGTATGTTTGTGAAACACCAGCACATACATAAGGTATAGGTGCAGCTGTTACCACAGGGGAATTATCACAAGGGGCAGTACCTGAATTCATACCACTATGGAAGTACATTGTGTTACCACTTCCGCCATTAGTATTGGTAGAAGCATCTCTACAACATAAACTAAATGCAAAATCCCAAGTATTACATGTGTCAGGAAGAGTTACAGTAGTTTGGTAGGTGTACATTCTAACTCCAGGTATTGTTCCTGCAGGTGTAGCACAAGCACTATTCCATAATTGATCTTGACAAATTTGAGAAACTTCTTGCATTACACCCACTTGAGGTAAAGTTAAGGTTGGGTTTGGTAGACCACATGTGTTGGATATAGTTCCTGTATATGAAGTACCTAATGTACTTGGGCAACTCACAAATAATTGCATAGTAACAATATACTCATTAGGGTTACCTGTACATTGCCAAGTTAAATTTCCACCAGGTATATGTGATGCATAAGAACTTGAAAGCCCAGCTAACACTAGCAATACAATTGATAAAATTCTCTTCATAATATATTATATATATGTAAACTCAAAGTTAAAAATAAAGTTACTAACCTCAAAGACGGTGGTTATTTAATTTGGTTGCCTCTAACTCTTGTAAAATATTAAAAAAATCACGATTAAGAATTATTGATGATTTATTAAGGAGTATTGAGAATATTATTTTGAAATCAACAGATAAAGTGTTAAAAAAAACTGTTTAGTCCTGCTTTTGGGATTGTAAAAAAATGTTAGGAATCAAACATTGTGGTTAAAATGTATTTAATTTAAATACATTTAAAATAATCAAAAGGTTCAAGACAATCATCACAAGTATATAGTGCTTTGCATGCAGTAGAGCCAAATTGGCTTTTTAGAGAAGTGTTTTTTGATTTACATTTAGGGCATATGACTGTTTTTGGGCCGTTTGCAAATAAAACACCTTTGTCAGCTGTTCCGTCAATTGGTGGAGCTATTCCATAGGCTCTAAGTTTTTCTTTGGCTTCATTTGTCATCCAATCAGTTGTCCATGCAGGAGAGTATACCATCTTTATTTCAACATTATTGATGTTGTGCTTTTTTAATGTCGAGATAATGTCATCTTCAAACATTTTCATTGCCGGGCACCCTGTGTAGGTTGGGGTAACTGTAATAATAACTTTGTTAGGTTCAATTTCTACATCTCGAAGCACTCCTAACTCCTCAATTGTTATTACAGGTATTTCTGGATCTGGAATAGTTGATATAAAATTCCAGATATCTTTTTTGTTATAATTTTTAATATTGTCTTTTTCTACCATTGTGCTGTTGGATATGCTCTTTGCAAAAATTGCATTTCAGCAATAAGGTGCCCTAAGTATTCTGAATGCATTGCATTAAGTCTTCCAGTTTGCATATAGCATTCTTCTGGTTTTTTTAAAGTAGCTCTTTCTATAACTTGATTTATAGTTTTATCCCATTCTTTTTTTACATCTGTTAAATTGACAGCAATGCCCTCTCTAATAAGGATATCATCAACTTCATTCATTTCAAATAAATCACCTGTAAATTCCCATAAGTCATTAAGCGATGTTTGAACTTTGTTATGGCTATCTTCAGTGCCATCCCCCAATCTAACTAGCCATTCAGAACTATGTCTTAAGTGATAAGTAACCTCTTTTATTGATTTTGCAGCATGTGCTGAAATCATTTTATCTTTACTATTAACTAATGCTTGAAATAAGTGATAAAAAAATGCAGAATGTAGAAAATTTCTTACTACAGTGTCTCCAAAATGTCCATTTGGTCTTTCGGATAATAAAGTGTTATAAAACTCTCGCTCTTCCCTCCGATAAGCTAAGTCATCTTCAGTTCTACCATTACCTTCTAATTCGCCAGCGTATGTAAGCATTGTTCTTGATTGCCCAATTAAATCCAGTGCAATATTAGTCATTGCTATATCTTCTTCTAGAATAGGTCCATTGCTGCACCATTCAGACATTCTTTGACCAAGTATTAGGCTAGAGTCACCCAGTCTTAAACAATAATTTATTAAAGCTTCTTTTGTAGTCATGTTTTTAGTTTTGGTGGTTACTAAACCAATTTTAATCTAAATATGTTTAGCTCCTTCTGGCATTACATAATGCGTTGGATGCCTGTAGATTTTATCATCTGAAGGTTCAAAAAAAGAACCATTGTCCTCAGGCATAGATGATGTAATTGCGTTTAATGGAACAACCCATAAACAAGTTCCTTCTTGTCTTCTAGTATACATGTCTCTGGCATTTTGCAAAGCCATTTCTTTATCTGTTGCATGAACGCTTCCTGCGTGTTTATGAGGGAGCCCAGGCTTACTTTGGATAAATACCTCCCAAACATCTCCTTGATTTTCTGTATTACTCATAATAAATTTGTTTTTATAATATTAATTAAGCAACTAATTGTTTGTCGTTTTGTTTTTTAGCGTAAGCAATAGCTGCTTTTCTAACCCATGCTCCATCATAGTGAGCTTTTTTATGATGATCAAGTCTTTGCTTGTTGCATGGTCCGTGACCTTTTACAACTCGCCAAAATTCATCCCAGTCCATTTCTCCAAAATCATAATGACCACGTTCTTCGTTCCATTTTAAATCTGGGTCAGGTATAGTTAACCCAATAACTTCAGCTTGTTGAATTGTTTTGTCTATAAATTTTTGGCGAAGTTCATCATTGGTTTCGCGTTTAATTTTCCATTTCACAGCATTGCCTGTGTTTGGAGAGTCAGAGTCATGAGGTCCAAACATCATAATAGATGGCCACCAAAATCGGTTTAGAGCATCTTGTGCCATTGCTTTTTGTTCTGGAGTTCCTTTTGCCATAGCTGCCATAATTTCATAACCTTGTCGCTGATGAAAACTTTCTTCTTTACAAATTCTAACCATTGCTCTAGAGTATGGTCCATAAGAAGTTCTTTGTAAGGACACTTGATTTACAATCGCAGCACCATCAACCAGCCAGCCAACAGCTCCCATGTCTGCCCATGTTAAAGTCGGATAATTAAAAATACTAGAATACTTTGCTTTTCCACTTTGCAATTCATCAATAAATTCATCTCTACTTTTTCCTAAAGTTTCTCCTGCAGAATATAGGTACTGCCCATGGCCAGCTTCATCTTGTATTTTTGCTAAAAGTACTACTTTAGCTCTTAAACTAGGAGCCCTACTAATCCAATTTCCCTCTGGTTGCATTCCAATAACCTCAGAATGAGCATGCTGTGATATTTGTCTTTGCAAATGTTTTCTATAATCTTCAGGCATCCAATCCTTAGGTTCTATCTTTATTTCAGCATCAATTTTTGCTTGAAATTCTTCTAGCTTTTTTATATCTTCCATCTTAATAGATTATTTTAAATTATCCAAGTACAAGTTTAATCAATTTATAAGTTTTTACTTGTGATTTTTATCAGTTCTTTAGATTCATTTTAATAATACCACTTTTTGTTAAAGATAAAACACTTTAAAATTAGGACAAAATTGATATTTTTACACTTTTAAAAATGATAATATAAGATGAGTCAATTTCAATCAATAAAAGTAGTAGAAGTAAAAAAAGAAACACAAGATACTGTTTCAGTAGCATTTGATAATGCTCAAAATATAGAATATGTTGCAGGGCAATACATAACTATAAGAAAAGATATTGCAGGTGAAGATGTTAGAAGATCTTACTCTTTGTGTAGTGCTCCGCATGAGAATGATTTTAGAGTGGCAGTAAAGAAAATTGCTGATGGTAAAATGTCATCTTTTTTGAATGATAAACTTAAAGCTGGAGATATTATAGATATTATGCCTCCAATGGGTGGCTTTACATTGACACCTGAGAATGATAAAGTTTATGTGGCTTTTGCGGCAGGAAGTGGGATTACACCAATCATATCTATGATTAAATCTGTTTTAGCAAAAAGTAACGCAAAATTTGTGTTGTACTATGGAAATAAAACGAGTGATGCTACTATTTTTAAAAATGAACTAGATGAGTTAGCTAATCAATACACAGGTAGATTATCAGTTAATTATATATACACACAGCAAGATTCTGCTAATAAATTATTTGAAGGGCGTATATCAAGGACAAAATTTGAAGAGTTTGTTCGAGAAAACACTGAAATACTTAAAGCAGATGGGTTTTTCATGTGTGGTCCAGAACAAATGATAAACGAAGTTTCAGAAGGCTTAGAATATTTAGGGGTATCTAAGGATAAGGTGCATTTTGAATTATTTACTGCGCCAACAGTTATAAATGATGATGTAGAAAAAGCGTTACCAGATTTTTCAGGCAATGCGCAGATGACAGTTATAATGGATGGTGATGAGTATGAATTCGAATTAGCATCTGATGGAGACTTTATATTAGATGCATCTATGAGTCATGGGGTAGACGCACCGTTTTCATGTAAAGGAGCAGTTTGTTGTACGTGTAAAGCCAAAGTTGTAGAAGGTAAAGCTGTGATGGAAATGAATTATGCATTATCTGATGAGGAAGTGGCAGAAGGTTTTATTCTATCATGTCAGGCACATCCAGCTTCAGAAAAAGTTGTGGTGGATTTTGATGTTATATAACACCTTGTTTTCAACAAAACTATATTGAAAAGACGCTGATTTATTAGCGTCTTTTTTAATAAGTAGTAGTTATTTTTGGTGAGAATGAAAAAGCTACTATATATATATGTATTACTAATTTTAATGTCTGCTTGTGGCAAAAAGAAAGATGTTGTAGTGGTAAGTTCAAATTCAAATAAGCAGGTAGTCTCCAAATATGCTAAAAAGTTACAAGTCTCACAATCAAAAATAACAAACATTGTATTGTATGAGTTTATTGATGATTGGTATGGAACAAAATACACATATGGGGGATTGAGTAAGGCGGGTGTAGATTGTTCTGGATTTTGTAATGTGTTATATAATAAAGTATATCAAAAGCAATTGCCTCGAAGCACTAAGGATATTGTTAAAACCATTAGTAAAGTATCTCAAGATAAATTACAAGAAGGTGACTTAGTCTTTTTTAATATTTCAGGCAAAAAAAATTCTCATGTGGGTTTGTATTTGGTTAATAATTATTTTGTGCATGCAAGTACGAGTAAGGGGGTAATAATATCAAGTCTTACCAACCCATATTATAAAAAGGCATATAGTAAAGGAGGGAGTGTGTAATGAATATTTTAATTACAGGTGCAAGTAAAGGAATAGGTGCAGAATTAGTGAAACAATTTGCAGCTAATTCAAACAATAATATTGTAGCACTTTCTCGTAATCAGGAATTACTTTTGCAACTAAAAGAATACTGTCAAAAAGAATTCAATAATATAATACATATATATAGTATAGATTTTTTGTCTCCTAATTTCTCAAATAAAATACAAGACATTTTAAAAAAAGAGAGCTATGCTTTTAATATAGTGGTAAATAATGCAGGATATTTAATAAATAAACCATTTATAAAATATACTCAAGAAGAAATTGAGAATATATTTAAAGTTAATACTTATGTACCAATCCAAATCTGCCAATATGTTATCGAGCATAATAGCTCAGAGTCCTGCCATATTATTAATATAGGTAGTATGGGCGGGTTTCAAGGAGGTGTTAAATTTCCAGGTCTCTCAATATATAGTTCTTCTAAAGCTGCATTAGCTAACCTAACCGAATGTTTGGCAGAGGAATATAAAGAAACTAACATTAAAATAAATTGTTTAGCTTTAGGATCTGTTCAAACAGAAATGTTAGAAAAAGCATTTCCTGAATATAAAGCACAGTTAACTCCCCAGCAAATAGCAGAATATATATTATCTTTTAGTATTAATGGAGCTCATTATTTTAATGGTAAAATACTTCCAATCTCAAATACTACTCCTTAGCTTAAAATTTATTGAGCTGAAATTCAGCACTTAATGTATTTATTTAAAAATAAGTTGCTATTTAACTTGTGTATAATAAAAAGGTGGCTACTTTTGCGTCCGCTTTCAGAACAACGGTTCTATATTAAAGCACTTGTAAATACTGGTAAATAAATACTGATTATAAGCAGTTTAGAAAATATTTTAAAAATAGTTTATTTTTTATTTTGTAGTTAAATAATTAGTTCTACTTTTGCATCCGCTTTCGAAACAATGGTTTTAGAAATTAAAGCGAAATGACGTGGAAAAGTGGGGTTAAAAACTTATTAGAAAAAATATTTTAAAAATAATTTATTTTTTATTTGGTTGTTTAAAATTTAGTTGTACTTTTGCCGTCCTCAAACAAGGAAATGTCCTTTAAAAAGTTTGAGAAAATAAAAACAGAATTTATAGTTCTCTATATAATTATAGTGTTCTTTGAAAAAATTGAAGATAGATAAAAATTAGGTAAAATATCCTTGAGAAAAGAAATTCATTTCTTTCCATAAGTGAAATACTCTTAAATAATATTTAAGACAAATTACAACGGAGAGTTTGATCCTGGCTCAGGATGAACGCTAGCGGCAGGCCTAACACATGCAAG
>CBDUPT010000023.1:0-14516 GCA_965369165.1 uncultured Flavobacteriales bacterium
AAGATTTATCGTTACACAATTATTATGTGATGAGGGATTATGTAGGTGACCCTCAATTCTTATTACAAAAGAAAATAGAAGCTGATTTTTCAGCTAAGCACCCAGATAAATGGATGCCTTTATATAGCCAAGTAACATTTAGCCATATTCGTTATTCTGAGGCTTGGGCAACAGGGCAAGAACAAGATGCTATTATGACAAAAGTAATGGCACAATTTGATAACATTGCTGACGTTTGGAATAGTAACGAAGTTGAACAAGCTATTTTAGCAGAACTGAATTAAGTCCCCTCTTGAGAGGGGGAAATTTTGTCTAAATATTATCAAAGGATAATATTTAACACCAAAATTAGGGGTGTGTTAAAACCCACCTCTAAATCTCCTCCCAAGAGGAGACTTTAAAGAAATATTATGAAAAAAACACTTACACTCCTTTTAATCCTAACTTCCATAGCAGCTTTTAGTCAAAAGTACAAACCTAAAAAAGGTGGTGGTTTATATACTACTGGTGGTAATAAAGTTGACAAAGGATGGTTTTTTGGTATCGGTGGAACATACACCGTTGCTTATCCAAAAACTACTTACAATGCTACTTTAGATTCTGCTGGGAATACTTATGAGCAAAATTACATTGGCGACCCAAAAGGTAAGTTTGGTTTATTTGCTGAGATAGGTAAATTTAAAATGAATGGTAAAAGAGTAATCAATTATATGGATTATGCCTTAGCTTATAAATGGCTTAGAGGTGGTGAAGACTATACTTTTGAAAATTCAATTAATTCTTCTCCTGTTACTACACTTACCAATGAAGGTAGTTTTGGTGATCATTTAATTTCTGGAAATTTTAGGATAGGCCATAAATATGACAAAGATGATAACACATTTATAGTTAATGGCTTAGGTTTAAACCTAGATTATCACATCATCACTGGAAGAAGTGCTACCCCGCCTATTCCAACAAAAGATTATGAAAGCGGCCCAAGTTCATTTTTAGGAGAAATGCATTACTTTTTTGGTATGGGGTTTAAAACTGGAGGTAGATTAATAATTATGCCAATTATCGAAACTCCTATTTTAGCTTTATTCCCTTTCAATCATATTGTAAGCACACACCCTTATTTTAATGGTAGATTTAGACCAATTTTATTTAGAATTAGGTTTATGTTTTTAAGTAAAGATTCTGATTCTTGTCCTAAAGTTTATAACCCTATGGGTATTTCTCCTGATGGCGGAAATGGAGGTATGAAATAAACTTAAATTATATTTTGTATGTAATATATCTTATCGATGAAATTTTATTCTTTAGAAAATGATCCGGAATACATGAACCTCCAAGAGGAAATGATTCTGATGCAAAATTGGGTAATTGAAAATAAAAAGAAAGTAGTAATACTTTTTGAAGGTAGAGATAGTGCTGGTAAAGGCGGTGCTATTATGCGTTTTATTCGATACATTAACCCACGATTTTACAGAGTTGTTGCTTTAGGTGTTCCTACTGAGTTAGAAAAAGGTCAATGGTATTTTCAACGATACATTTCTAACTTACCTAACCCAGGTGAAATTGTTTTTTTTGATAGAAGTTGGTATAACAGAGCTGTAGTTGAACCCGTAATGGATTTCTGTACTAAAAAACAATACACTAAATTTTTAAAACAGGTAAGAATTGTTGAGGATATGCTTGTAGATGATGATTATTACATCATTAAATTTTGGTTCTCTATTAATAAAGATGAGCAAAAGAAAAGATTAACTGAGCGAAAAGAAAACCCATTAACCAGTTGGAAATTGAGTAGTGTTGACATGGAAGCTCAATTAAAATGGGAAAGTTATACCCATTATAAAAAGCGTATGTTCAGAATTACGGGTACCGAAAAATGTCCTTGGGTAGTAATAAAAGGAAATGATAAAGACTACGCCCGAAAAGAAGCAATGAGGTATGTGTTAAACACTATCTCTTACGATCAAAAAGGCTTAACTGGTGAACGTTTAGAACCAGATGAATCTATTTTCACCCTAGAAAATAGTGCTGATATGAAAAAGAAGATTGAGCTTTAAAATTAAAAGAAAACAAAAAAATCCCGCTAATGCGGGATTTTTTTGTTTCTATATAAGTGCTAATCTTAAGCTAAAACTTCGCTTACTTTAGCAGCAGCTTCTTTTAACAATACTGCAGATTTAACATTTAATCCTGAAGCATCAATAATTTGTTTTGCTTCTTCAGCATTTGTTCCTTGTAATCTTACAATAATTGGCACTGGAATTTCACCAATGTTTTTGTAAGCATCAACCACACCTTGTGCAACCCTATCACATCTTACAATACCACCAAAAATGTTAATCAATATAGCTTTTACATTAGGGTCTTTTAAAATCATTCTAAAAGCTTTCTCTACTCTTTCAGCATCTGCAGTACCACCAACATCTAAAAAGTTAGCTGGCTCACCACCAGATAATTTTATGATATCCATAGTTGCCATTGCTAAACCAGCACCGTTAACCATACAGCCAACGTTTCCGTCTAGGTTTACATAGTTTAATCCTGCTTCACTCGCTTCTAATTCTACTGGATCTTCCTCAGTAGTATCTCTCATTTCAGCAATATCTTTATGTCTATATAAAGCACTTTCATCAACACTTACTTTAGAATCTACAGCAATAATTTTACTATCAGAAGTCTTTAATACTGGGTTAATCTCAAACATTGAAGCATCAATACCTTCGTAAGCAGCATAAAGAGCATAAACAAATTTTACCATTTGTTTAAATGCCTGACCAGACAAACCTAAGTTAAAAGCAATTCTTCTTGCTTGAAAACCTTGTAACCCAATTTTTGGATCAATTTCTTCTTTAAATATTAAGTGAGGTGTTTTTTCAGCTACCGCTTCAATATCCATTCCTCCTTCTGTAGAATACATAATAATGTTTCTACCTGTTTCTCTATTCATTAAAACAGACATGTAATATTCATCTGGCTCTTCATCTCCAGGGTAATAAACATCTTGTGCTATTAACACTTTGTTTACTTTTTTACCAGTAGCATTTGTTTGAGCAGTAACTAAA
Organism: uncultured Flavobacteriales bacterium; assembly: GCA_965369165.1. Lineage (GTDB taxonomy): Bacteria > Bacteroidota > Bacteroidia > Flavobacteriales_E > Vicingaceae. The sequence continues at coordinate 3,060 of CBDUPT010000023.1, forward strand.
TGTCCGCCTAAAATACCATTAGCAATGTCTTCAACTTTATCTAATCCCTTAGCTAAAACAACACCATGAGAACCAGTTTCAGTAACAGTTCCTTTACCTCTACCACCTGCATGAATTTGTGCTTTTACCACAAACCATTCAGTACCAGTTTCTGCATTTAATTGTTTTGCAGCTTCAACAGCTCCTGCAGCAGTATCTGCAACTATTCCTTCTTGTATTGCTACTCCGTAGCTTTTTAGTAATCCTTTTCCTTGATATTCGTGTAAGTTCATTACGTTTCTTTTTTTGTGAAATTCGCTACCAAAAGTAACAGTTTTATTTGGGAATTCAATGGTAACTTTTCAACAAATAATTGATTAATTTAGCAATGATACTAACCGCTAAGAATTATAAGATATCGCAAAGAAAAAAAACAAAAATATTTTCTTGAAAATACTAAGAATAAAGTCTCTAACATAGTGTTCTTTGCGTAAAACTTTCTATTCTTTGCGGTTAAATATTTAAAACAATGATAAAAGCTAAAAACATACAAAAATCTTATGGCGATTTACAGGTGCTAAAAGGTGTTGATGTTCAAATCAATAAAGGAGAAGTAATTTCTATTGTTGGTGCTTCGGGTGCAGGAAAATCTACATTACTTCAAATTATAGGCACATTGGACAAGCCTGATACTGGTGAAGTTTTAATTAATGAAGTAAATACTTCTGTTTTAAAAGACAAGGAATTATCTCTTTTTAGAAATAAAAACATTGGCTTTGTGTTTCAGTTTCATCATTTATTACCAGAGTTTACTGCTCTAGAAAATGTTTGTATTCCTGCTTTTATTCATAAAACCAATAAAGCAGCAGCTGAAAAAAGAGCAATGGAATTGTTAGCAAGTTTAGGTGTTGCTGAAAGAGCTTCACACAAGCCTTCTGAATTAAGTGGTGGTGAACAACAACGTGTTGCTGTTTGCCGTGCATTAATGAACAACCCTGCTGTTATTTTAGCTGATGAACCTTCGGGGAATTTAGATTCTGATTCTGCTAAAGAATTACACAACTTGTTTTTTAAATTGCGAGATGAGTTTAACCAAACCTTTGTAATTGTAACTCACAACGAAGAGTTAGCCAACATGGCAGATAGAAAACTGACCATGAAAGATGGGGTTATTATTGATTAGGTAATGTGATAATTGATTAATGAGATAATTAATGAAAATGATAGATACAATCATAGGAATAGTCTTAATAATCTTAGGAATTCTTTGGTTGAGACATCAAATCAAAAAAACCTTAAAGCCTACTAATATTATTGAAGAACCTATGAATTGGACTGCTAATTTCAAAGGATATGCAGGAAGCGTATTAACCATCTTCTTAGGCATTTTATTTCTTTTACATGAAGCTAGTTATACCATGTTATTTTAATTTGGGTGTCATTCTGAACAATATTTTGTCACTCTGAGCACGTTTTGCGAAAGCAAAAGCTTCGAAGAGTTTTACAAAATGAAGTGAAGAATCTTTTTGCTTTTATAATTTTTTCTCTTTTTTGCGTAGCTCCTCTTCTAGTTTCTTAATTTCTTCTTCGGCTTCTTTTTTATATTCTCTTACTTTTTGAATACAAGAATTACAATATTTATCGGATAACTGAGCTTCCTTATTCCATTTGATTCTTGTTAAATAATAATACCTGCTCCAATTTGAATATCTTTTACTTTCCGTTTTCTTTTCTTTCTTTAATAATTTTAATTCTTTTATGACTCCATATTTATTCCAAACACACTGATATTTCACATCTTTCATGTCAGTAAATTCTAAAACATCTAAACAACTATTGTAGGTATCCCACCTCTCTTTATAATACTCAAACTCTTCTTCAATTTTTACATTATAAACATTGTCTTTTTTATTCTTTTTAAGAAGGCTCAATATTTTTTTAAAATATTGAGAACTCTTTTTATTATTCACAATAACCTTTTTACATAAATCTATTTTATCATAATAGTTATTAAATAACAATGAATGAATGCTATCTTTTTCTTTTACAAAATCTATAACTAACAATTCAATATTATCAATTGGTTTTTCCTTATACCAATCATATACAAAAACATTCCTTAATAGTTTGCTCATTGTAATATTTCCTTCCGATAAACTTAAGTTATTAAAAAAACGTCCTCTTTCTTTAGATATTTTTTTATCAGTATCAAACAAGGTATCTTGTAATAAAAACAAATTAAGATTATAGTTATGCGTTATACTATCGAAGTATAGTTTTATTAAACTATCATTATAAATAATCAATGCTTTTTTAATTTTTGAGGAATCTCTTTTAACCTTAATATTACTTAGCGTATATCTTCCCAAATTATACTGTTCTTTTGTTAAACTCTTACTATGCCTTTTAATTTTGCGTCTCATAGTATTGGCTTTATTTTTCATAGAAATATTATCATTCATAATCTTTCTATCAGCTTTTATATGATTGCTATTTCTTTTAAATAATTTATCACGCATCAATTTATTTTTCACCCTTCTCCAATCTCTTTCAGATTTGTTATCTTTTTTATATAGTTTGTTAATTGTCTTTCCTTTTTTTAAGCTATCAACAATATTATCGTAAATCTCAATTTTTTCTTCATTTGATAATGCTGAGTTATATGTTTCTTCTCCTAAATAACATCCATAAGAAAAATATGCATGAGCTAACACTCTGTTATTTCTTCGGTTAAATTTGTGAGCTTCATTTCCATTATCCAAAAAATTTTCTGGCTTCTTAGCATTTCTATCCTGCCATATTTTATTATTGAAATTATAGCCTGAATTTAAATCTGATTGAGCTAAAAAAACATCCATTGAATCTGATTGAAATAACTCTACCGAAACTGGATTTTTTAAAGTCTGCCACCATGTATTTAATGGCAAATGTGTTTTTACTAATGCTTTTGGATCAGGTAAGTAATATCCTTCATCAATATGTTTCACATACTTAAATTTGGTTCTATAGTTTATATTAAAAACGTTATGCAAAAATTTCCTAAAATATTGCTTCTTTGGTTTTGCATAACCTCCCATCCATAAAACATCCATTAACTTCCATTCATTATTGATTAGAACACTATTCCATGAATGATCAGCTCTTATAAATGTATCTCTTGGTTCATAATAAAAACCTTTACTATAACCATCAATAATCTCAGCTGACACTCCAGAATGCTGACACAATTCTTTAAATAAAACAGCATAATCCCCACAAATGCCCTTTCGTTTAAAAAGAGTTTTATTTGGTTTTTGTAGTTTCCTTTTAACTCTATTGCTTTTTCTAAAATTGTATTTAATGTGTTGAGTCATCCAGTAAGTAATACTTCTTACTTTATCTTCATCGGTAGTATAAGGCTTTGTTAAATGATTAGACAGTTTTTTATAAGATAAGCCTACAAAAAGAGGAACTCTTTTCGCATATTTATCTATTTCTTTATAGTTACTTAATACTAATGAATCTGATTCATCAACAAGGTATGTCTGAGATTGAATAGATAAACTACTCAATAAAACAAACAATAAAATAAAAAGTTTTTTAATCAATGTCAATGCTAAAATTTTATTTCCTTTTAACAATTTCCGTTCCAATTTAAAAGATAAATTATCCTTCGAAATAACGATTTTTTTATAGCTAAATTTGACTCATCATTGAAAAGTTAGCACATAAAACTAAAAAAAGAATAGCAATTGTAACAATTGCCATTTTGTTAGTTGGTTACATTTTTGTGTTGCCAACAGAATTATTTACCAATCCTACTAGTTCAGTTATTGAAGATAATGAAGGTAATTTAATTGGAGCACGAATTGCCGAAGATGGTCAATGGCGTTTTCCACATAACGATGTTGTTCCTCAAAAATTTAAAGATTGTATTATCCAATTTGAAGATAAAAACTTTTACTCCCACCCCGGAATCGATATTGTTGCTACTTGTCGAGCAGCTTATCAAAACATTACCTCTGGCAGAATTGTTAGTGGTGGTTCTACTATTAGTATGCAGGTTATTCGATTATCTCGTCAAGGACAAGGGCGTACTTTTTTAGAAAAATTTATTGAGCTAATTATCGCAACCAGAATGGAGTTGAGTACTCCTAAAGAAAAGATACTTTCTTACTATGCTTCTAATGCTCCGTTTGGTGGTAATGTTGTTGGACTAGATGCTGCTGCTTGGCGTTACTATGGTAGAAACCCTAGCAAATTATCTTGGGCAGAAAGTGCAACTTTAGCTGTTTTACCCAATGCTCCATCTCTAATTTTTCCGGGTAAAAACCATAAAAAACTACTAGCCAAACGAAATCGCTTGTTAGATAAATTACAAGCTAAAGGCATTATTGATAAAATGACTTGCGATATTTCTAAAGAAGAACCTTTACCTCAAAAACCTTTGCGCTTGCCCAACATTGCTCCTCACCTACACAACTTAATTATTAAAGAAAACAAAGGCAAACGAGTAAAAACAACCATAGATAAATACTTGCAAGAAAAAACCAACGAAATAATTAAAAACCACCATTTTCAATTAAAATTTAACGAAATACACAATGCTGCAGCCATTATTATTGAGGTTGAAACGGGCAACATTGTAACGTATGTCGGCAATACTTCGGGCAGCAAAAAGCATGGAAATAATGTAGATGTAATACAGGCACCAAGAAGTACAGGGAGTATTTTAAAACCGCTACTTTATGCTTCAATGCTAAGCGATGGAGCAATTTTACCTAAAACCTTAATTGATGATATCCCTACAAAAATTGCTGGTTATACGCCAAAAAATTACAATTTAAAATACAGTGGGGTGGTTCCTGCCAACAAGGCTTTGTCGCGTTCATTAAATGTACCTATTATTAAAATGTTGCAAGATTATGGCTTACAAAAATTTCATCATCGTTTGCAAAAATTGAATCTTAGCACCATAAACAAACCTGCAAACCATTATGGTTTAACCATTATATTAGGTGGTGCAGAAAGTTCACTTTGGGACATTACCAACGTATATGCTAACTTTTCTAGAACCTTAAACCACTTTGAGAAATACAATGGCAAATACAACCTCAACGATTATCATTCGCATAACTATTTAGCCGACAAAAAACCTTTGGATGAGAAACTAGAAGCATTTAACAACATTAGTGCTTCATCAATTTACCTAACTTATAAAGCCTTAATTGAAGTTAACCGACCATCAGATGATGCTAATTGGGAATACTTTTCTGGCAATCAAAAAATTGCATGGAAAACAGGTACTAGTTTTGGTTTTAGAGATGCTTGGGCTGTTGGTACAACTCCTAAATATGTGGTTGGTGTTTGGGTAGGAAATGCTGATGGTGAGGGAAGACCAGGCCTAACAGGAATTAGTGCTGCAGCTCCTATCCTATTTGATATTTTTGATTTACTACCAAAAGAAGGTTGGTTTAAAATGCCTTATGATGAAATGGAACAAGTATCTATTTGTAGAAAAAGCGGAATGCGCGCTACAGATATTTGTAATCCTGTAGATTCCGTTTTTGTACAAACAAGCGGATTAAAAACTCCACCTTGCAAATACCATCAATTAATACACTTAGACCCAAACGGGTTTAGAGTAAATAGTGATTGTGAAGATGTTAATAATATGCAGCATAAAGGCTGGTTTGTTTTACCTCCTGTGCAAGAATGGTACTACAAAAGTACTGACCCTACTTACACTAAACTTCCACCTTTTAGAGCAGATTGCCAAAGCTTTGATACAAAACCTTTACAGTTGATTTACCCTGAACCAAATGCTAAAATTTACATTCCTATTGAAGTTTCAGGTAAAAAAGGGAAAGTAATATTTGAAGCTGCACATCGTAAACAAAGTAGTACCATTTTTTGGCATATTGACAACAGTTATATTGGATCAACTAAAAGTCTACATGAAATGGGTTTTAATATTAGTGAAGGGAAACACATTCTTACACTTGTTGATGAGTTAGGTAATTCTATTACCCGAAACTTTACCATTGTAGATAAAGAGGAATAAAAAAAGCAACCTTAAATTAATAAGATTGCTTTTTTTTAATATCATATTTGAATTTACTTCAAATATCTAAAATCGTGATTGTTCTTAATCTTCTGTAAAGATTCATATATCAACTTAATTACATTTTCTACATCATCTTTATGCACCATTTCTACAGTAGTATGCATGTATCTTAATGGTAAAGAAATTAATGCGGAAGCAACACCTCCTGTTGCATAAGCAAATGCATCTGTATCTGTTCCAGTTGCTCTACTTGCTGCTGCTCTTTGAAAAGGTATGTTATTTTTATCAGCTGCATTAATAATTAACTTTAATAAGTTATTTTGTACAGCAGGACCATAAGTTAAAACAGGTCCTTTTCCAGCATAATTATCTCCCTGGTCAATCTTCTTAATCATTGGAGTTTGTGTATCATGACAAACATCTGTAACAATAGCTACATCAGGTTTAATATTTTGAACCATCATTTCAGCTCCTCGCAAACCAACTTCTTCTTGTACAGAATTAGTAATGTATAAACCAAAAGGTAATTTTACTTTATTCTCTTTTAATAAACGAGCTACTTCAGCTATCATAAAACCACCGATTCTATTATCTAAAGCACGTCCAACATAATACCTATCATTCAATACTAAAAACTCATCTTCATAAGTAATTACACAACCTACATGAATACCCATAGCTTCAACTTCTTCTTTAGTTGTAGCCCCACAATCTAAACAAATGTTATCTAGCTTTGGTGCTTCTTCAGTAGCTCCACCTCTAGTATGTATAGCTGGCCATCCAAAAACGGCTTTTACTATTCCTTTATCAGTATGTATATTAACTCTTTTAGAAGGTGCTATTTGATGATCTGAACCACCATTTCTTCTAACATATATAAATCCTGTATCTGTAATATAATGTACAAACCAAGAAATCTCATCAGCATGAGCTTCTATTACTACTTTGTACTTTGCATTAGGATTGATAATTGCAGCTACACTACCATAAGTATCCACAAAATAATCATCTACATAAGGTTTAATATATTCTAACCATAATTTTTGTCCTTCACTTTCGAAACCTGTTGGAGAAGCATTATTAATATACTTCTCTAAAAATTTTTCTGATTTTGAGTTGATAATTGATTTCTTTGCCATGCCTTTTTGAATTTGAATTTTAATTTTAAGATTGATGAAATTAGGCATTTTTGTTAAAAGAAGTACTTTTGAAACCTATGAAAATTGATAAGAAACAGATTATAAGATGTTTAGAATTGGCTAAACAAGGAACAGGAAATGTTGCTCCCAATCCAATGGTTGGCTGTGTAATTATACATAAAAACAAAGTCATTGCTGTTGGTTACCATGAGAAATATGGTGAAGCTCATGCAGAGGTCAATGCTATAAATTCTGTCATTGATAAATCACTATTAAAAGAAAGTACGTTATACGTTAACCTTGAGCCTTGTGCTCATACTGGAAAAACACCTCCATGTGCTGATTTAATTATTAAGCATCAAATACCAAACGTAGTTATTGGCTGTATTGATTCTTATTCTGAAGTAGCCGGAAAAGGAGTAGAAAAATTAAAAACTGCAGGAGTTAATGTAACTGTTGGCGTTTTAGAAGAAAAAGCTAAAGAATTAAACAAGCGTTTTTTCACTTTTCATAACAAGAAAAGACCATACATCATCCTAAAATGGGCTGAAACTAAAGATGGTTTTATTGATTTGGATAGACCCTTCGACTCCAATCAGGATGACAAAATTGTAGATAATTGGATAACCTCTCCTTACTCTAAAAAGTTAGTTCATCAATGGAGAAGTGAGGAACAAGCCATAATGATAGGTACCAATACAGCTATCAATGACAACCCTGAATTAACAGTTAGAGAAGTTGATGGTAATAATCCTTTACGTGTGGTTTTAGATTTAAATTTACGATTACCTCAACACCTTAATATTTTAGATGGTTCTACACCTACTTTAGTTTTTAATTATTCAAAATCAGAAAAACAAAACAACTTAGAATTTGTTAAAATTGATAAAGCAGAGGATTTACTTCCACAAATATTAAAAGAGCTTTACCAACGAAATATTCTATCTATTATAATAGAAGGTGGAGCAAAATTACTTCAAACTTTTATTGACCAAAACTTATGGGATGAAGCAAAAGTGTTTATTGGTGAAAAAGAATTTAAATCTGGTTTAAAAGCCCCAAAATTTGACAAAACGCCTATAAATAGTTTACAGTTTGATACTGATATCTTAAACACCTATTTAAATGCTTAGCATTGTTTTAACAATTATTGCATTTAATATCTTAATTGTAATTTTTAAGCTTTTCTCAAAATTCAATATTGATAACCTTCAGGCATTAATAGTTAATTATTTTGTTGCCGGTCTTTGTGGTTTATACTTTTCTGATATAGAATTTAATCTTTCCTATATTCTTAATGCACCATGGTTTTATCACGCAGCAATAATAGGAGTCCTTTTTATAACCACCTTCAACTTATATGCTAAAGGCACTCAAAAAGTTGGTATAGCTTTAACTACTGTAGCCAATAAACTTTCATTATTTATTCCTGTAGCAATTGCATTAATTATTTACAAAAATGAACAGGTAACTATTCTAAAATTAACTGGATTTTTATTAGCTGCTGTCGGTATTTATTTATCATCAACAAAAAACAAAAAACTAAGTTTTGACAAAAAATATCTATGGCTAATCATCATTGTTTTTGTAGGCCAAGGAATCGCTGATACAGTTTTCAATCATGCTCAACAAACTGTAGTAGATGATAATGATAAAGGATTATTCTTTATGTGCTTATTATTAATTGCAGGTATTAGCGGAATATTTATTTTAGTAGGTAAAGCTATTCAACAAAAACCTCAACTTAAACTCAAAAATTTAATAGGTGGTATAGCGTTAGGCATACCAAATTTTGCTTCTTTAATTTTCTTTTTTAATGCTTTAGAAAGTTCAGGATTAGGTGCTTCACAAGTGTTTCCTGTAGTAAGTATGGGTGTTGTAGTACTTTCTGCTTTAGTAGGATTAGTTCTTTTTAAAGAAAAATTAAGTGGAGCTAACTGGTTAGGTTTAGGTTTTGCTGTTTTATCTATATTCATAATTACTTTTTTGTAATAAAACCTATTACAATTTATTTACCTTTGCTTAAACTTTAATGGTATGAGAATAATTATTGCCGGTGCTGGAGAGGTAGGTTTCCATTTGGCAAAAATGATGAGTAACGAATCTCAAAACATCTACATAATTGATGACAATGAAGATAGACTTAATTATGTTCAAGCTCATATAGATGTGTTTGGTGTTAAAGGAAATGCTAAAAGCATTAAAATTTTAAAAGAAGTTAAAGTTGATACTTGTGATTTATTAATTGCAGCTACATCATCAGAAGAAACCAATCTTTTGGTTTGTATTAATGGTAAAAAATTAGGAGCTAAACGAACCATTGCCCGAATTAGTAACTATGAAGGTATTGACTCTGAAATGCGTCAACTTTATGGAGAGTTAGGTGTGGATAATATTATTTCACCTGTAGAACTCGCATCAAAAGAAATCAAAAGGCTAATTAATCAATCAGCATTTACAAACGATTATGAATTTGAAAACGGTAAACTTTCCGTATTTGGAATTGCACTTTCTGCAGATTCACCACTGATAAATAAATCAGTTATAGATACCACTTATTTAAACCCAAACCGTTCGTTTAAACCTATTGCTCTATTAAGAAATGATAAAACTATTATAATACAAGCAAACACCGTTTTATTAAAAAACGATATTGTATATTTTATATCTACCCCAGGAAGTATTGAACAAATAACCAAAATTTGTGCGCAACAATGTTTTGAAATTAAAAACGTAATGATTTTGGGAGGAAGTAGAATGGGCGTTTTAACGGCTGAACTATTAGAAAAGAAATACAACGTTATTCTAATTGAAAAGAATAAAAAGAAAGCTGAAGAAATTGCAGAACACCTTAAAAAAACATTAGTAATTAATACTGATGGAACTGATGTTAATGCTTTAGAAGAAGAAAGTATTGAAGATATGGATGCTTTTATTTCTGTAACAGGAAATTCAGAAACCAACATTATTACTTCTTTAGTAGCGAAATCACATGGAGTAAGAAAAACCATTGCTGGTGTAGAAAACATGGACTATATTAATCTATCCCATAACATTGGTATTGATACTTTAATAAATAAAAAAATGATTGCTGCTAGTAATATTTTTAAATTTATTAGAAAAGGGGAAGTTTCTGCCATAGCTAATTTACATGGTGTAGATGGCGAAATAATAGAATTTAATGTGAAATCTGACACGAAAATTACTTCTCGTCCTTTAAGGGATCTTAGAATTCCTGAAAGCACTAATATTGCCGGAGTGATTAGAGACAACGAAGGATTTATACCATTTGGTGGATTCCAATTACAAGGAGGAGATAAGGTTGTTGTATTTACCAAAACAGATTCTATCCCTGAAATTGAAAAGTTTTTTAACTCTTAATGCCAAAAAAACTAATAAATACTAGGGTAATTGGAAGTGTTGTAGGCAACCAAATAATGCTTACAGGAATTCTAATGGCAACAACAATACCTGTTGCAAGCTATTACAAATCAAATGATTTTTTCCCTCTTATTTATGCAAGTTTAATTACTCTAATTTCTGGGTTTGTTATTACTCGAATAACCAAAAAAAACAAAAATGATGAAGTAAAAAAACGTGATGGTTTTTTAATTGTTGCTGCTGGATGGCTTTCTATGACTATTTTTGGTAGCCTACCTTATGTTTTATCTGGAGCAATACCCAACTACACCGATGCTTTTTTTGAAACCATATCTGGATTAACCACTACCGGTGCAACTATACTTGAAGATATTGAGGCAATGCCAGAAGGTATTCTTTTTTGGCGAAGTATGACACAGTGGATTGGTGGTATGGGAATAATCGTACTTACTATAGCTATTTTACCACTTTTAGGAGTTGGAGGTATGGAACTTTTTGCTTCAGAAGCACCCGGACCAACCAAAGACAAAATACATCCTCGTATTAAAGAAACTGCTAAACGGTTATGGATAATATATGTTTCTTTAACTGCTTTAGAGTGTATCCTTTTAATGTTTGCCGGAATGGATTTTTATGATGCTATCAACCACTCACTAACAACCATGTCGACAGGTGGTTTTTCTACTAAACAAGCAAGTATTGCACATTATAATACTCCAATAATTCAATACATAATTATAGCATTTATGTTTGTAGCTGGAACTAATTTCACATTACTTTATTTTGGTTTTAAACTTAAATTTAAAAAGTTTTGGCAAAACGATGAATTTAAATGGTACGCTATGGCAGTTGTAAGCTTAACCTCTATTATTGTTGGTTTCTTATACCTACACAACTTAGCTAATCCATCTT
>CBDUPT010000024.1:0-14367 GCA_965369165.1 uncultured Flavobacteriales bacterium
AGTAATATCTTCCAATACAGCAACGGGGTTTTGTAGGGTTCTTTGAACTCCAACTAAAGCTGCGTAATGAAAAACATAATCAAAAGCATAAGTGTGAAATACACTTGTTATTTCTTGCTTTGTATTTACATCACATTGGATAAATTTTAAATTATTATGTTTAGCAAAAGGGAGTTTAGTTTTTGACCCTGTTTGTAAGTTGTCAACCACAACTACAAAGTTATTAGGGTCAGCTATTAAGCCCTCTACTAATCCGCTACCGACAAACCCTGCTCCGCCAGTAACTAATATGTTTGTGATATTATTCATTTATAATTTCCATTAAATAATCGCCATAACCACTTTTAATTAACGGTTTAGCTAATGATTTCAATTCTTCTTTTGATATAAAACCTTTTCGGTAAGCAATCTCTTCTAAGCAACCGATTTTTAGCCCTTGCCTCTCTTCAATAACCTGAACATATTGTCCGGCTTGCATTAATGATGCGTGTGTCCCTGTATCTAACCAAGCAGTTCCTCTATCTAAAATTCCAACCTCTAGCTGATTACGCTCTAAATAAATTTTATTTATATCTGTAATTTCATATTCACCTCGAGGGCTAGGCGTAAGGTTTTTAGCAATTTCTATAACATCATTATTATAAAAGTATAAACCAGGAACAGCATAATTTGATTTTGGGTTTGTTGGTTTTTCTTCTATCGAAATTGCTTTTTGAGAATTATCAAATTCAACAACACCATATCTCTCAGGGTCGGAAACGTGGTAAGCAAATACTACACCACCTTCAGGGTTGGTTTTCTCAGTTAAAAGTTGTTCTAACCCGGTTCCATAAAAAATATTATCACCTAAAATAAGGGCAACTTTATCATCTTTAATAAACTCTTCGCCAATAACAAAAGCTTGTGCTAGACCATTAGGAATTTCTTGTATAGCATATTCAAATTTACACCCAAATTGAGAGCCATCACCTAATAATGTTTTAAAGCTCGGGTTGTCATGAGGTGTAGTAATGATTAATATTTCATTTACCCCTGCACTCATTAAAACGGAGATGGGGTAATAAATCATAGGTTTATCATAAATAGGCATCAACTGTTTACTTACTGCTAAAGTTAATGGATGTAAACGGGTTCCTGACCCTCCGGCTAAAACAATTCCTTTCATAATCTAAGTAATTTTAAGGTGTTCAATGGGTTTAATTTCTAATTCTTCTATATCTATGTCTTCCTCTTCATCTATAATTTCAATAAGAGGCTCTCTTTTAAAAGCTTTTGTAGTTAAAGCTTTATCTAAAGAGAGTAATAAAGAGGGTAGTAAAACTAAATCAGCTAGCATTGCAAAAAGCAATGTAATTGAAACTAAAATACCTAAAGCTACAGTTCCTCCAAAACTAGAAACAGTAAATACTCCAAACCCAAAAAACAATACTATTGAAGTATAAATCATACTAACACCAGTTTCTCTCAAAGCTAAATAAACCGACTCTTTAATGTTCCATTTTCTATGCTTTAACTCTTGTCTATATTTAGCTAAAAAATGGATGGTATCATCTACTGAAATACCAAAGGCGATACTAAAAATAAGTATAGTAGAAGGTTTGATAGGTATTCCGAAGAACCCCATTAGTCCTGCAGTGGTAATAAGCGGTAATAAGTTGGGCAATAATGAAACTAAAACCATTCTCACAGACGAAAATAAAACGGACATTAAAGAGGCTATTAATATTATTGCTAAAATTAGACTTGTTAAAAGGTTTTCAACTAAGTAATTTGTCCCTTTTAAGAAGGTAACACTAGTTCCAGTTAAAGTTACTTTGTATTCTTGCGGAGGGAATATTTCGTCTATTTTAGGTTGTAGTTTAAGTATTAGGGCATCCATTTCTTTAGTTCCTACATCTGCAATTTGAAAGCTTATTCTTGTTATTTTGCTATCATCATCTATAAAAGAGGAAAACTTGTTTTTACGCGTATCGTTTTGGACATATTTTTTTAATTTTTTTAATTCAGTTGCAGGGGGTAAAATATAAAACTTGCTTCTGCCTTTTTTATAAGCTTGATAGCTAAATTTAATGGCTTCAACTATTGATAGGGGTTTAGAAAACTCTTTATGCTTTGCAAATTCTTTTTGTAGGGTTTGTATTTTATATAAAACCTTTCCATTTTCAGCAAACACACCGTTTTTCTTTTTGGTGTCAATTACTACTTCAAATGGCATTACACCATTGAAGCTTTTTTCAAAAAATAGCAAATCTTCAACTATAGGATCATTTTTAGGTAAATCATCAATGATGTTTCCGGTTGTTGTTATTAGAGAAATACCGTAAATACTTAATGCTAAAATAATTATGGTAATAGCATAAACTAATTTTCGTTTGAATTTAACTAGGTATTCTAGCGCATCAACAATTTTTACAACAAATTTGTTTTCTAGATGTTTTGTATGACGACTTTTAGGAGGCTTTAAAAAACTAAAAACAATAGGTATAATGAGAATAGATAAAATAAATACAACAAAAATATCTATTGCAGCTAAAACCCCAAACTCAATAAGTATAGAACTTTTTGTAAATATAAATGTGGCAAAACCAAGAGCAGTAGTAGTGTTGGTTAGAAATATTGCATTACCTATTTTTTGAATTACTCTACTTAATGATTTAATCTGATTTCCATGGGTTTTATATTCAGAATGATATTTATTTAATAAAAAGATACAGTTTGGGATTCCGATAACCACAATTAACGGGGGTATTAAGCCTGTTAAAATAGTGATTTCATATCCAAAAAGAGATTGAATCCCGACTGACCATACTACGCCTACACACACTACCAACATAGCATATAAAGTAGCCTTAAATGATCTAAAAAAGAGGTATAAAATTAGAGAGGTAATAAGGATAGAGAGCAATAAAAATAACTGAATCTCTTTTTTAACTTTGGTGGTAGAATTTGCCCTAATGTACGGGAGACCTGATTTGTGAATATCAATACCAGTTACTTTTTCAAAATGAGCAACTTCCCCATCAATTTTTTCAAATAATACATCTCTGAATTTAGAATCTAACACCATAGTATCTATGGTAATCGCTATTAAGGTAGCTGCGGAAGAGTCTCGAAATAAGTATCCGTTATAAAAGTTTTGCGCAAACAAAACTTCTTTAAGACTATCTAATTCATTTTGGGTTTTAGGTTTTTGTTTTATAATTTGCTCAAAATCAAAGCGCTTTTCAGCCTTATTTCTTTTTAAAGTGTATACATTAGCTACAGAAAGCGCCTCAATTACCCCATTAACTAAGGTGTCATTTTTGCCTTGAACAAAATTTACTTGTAGGTTTTTAATATTATGAGTTAAATCATACCAAGCATTAAAGTTATCAATTTCGAAAAGTTTAGGGTCGTTAATTCCCACAACGATAATATTCCCATCTTTACCAAAAACTTTTTTAAAGTTTTGGTATTCAATATAAGTACTATCTGTTTCGGGGAGCATCTGAGCTAAATGATAGCTCATGTGTACATATTGGGTCCTATAACCCATAAATAAAGTAATAAGGCCAATTATTATTAAAAATAAGAGCCTATTTCTTAATATTATACGGGAAAATTTAAACCACATATACCTTTGCCTTCTTCAGTTTTGAAAAGGACAAATATCGTTTATTAATCTCAATTAGGAAAAGATTAAAAGCCTTAGTATAGATTATTCAAACAGATTTATTGTTTAATTTCTTTTGCAGACACTTCTTCCATTTTAATATGGACTAAATTTTGAATGTTCATTGCATTAGGGTGATAACCTTTAACCTTAGATTGAATTAAATGATAATCTTCATGGTACCATAGTGGAATACCAGGAACCTCAGATGCAATAATCTGGTCAGCAGCCAAGCATAATTCATATCTTTTTTGCTTATCAATAGTAACCAAAGCTTGTTCATATAGTTTGTCAAATTCAGCATTCTTGTAACGAGACTCGTTAGGGTATGAAGTTAAAGCATTGTCCGCAGGCACATTTTTTCCATAAAATAATGATAAAAAGCTTGTAGGGTCAGGGTATTCTGCTAACCACCCATTTAATGATAAATGACATTCTGACTTGCTATTCATTGTGTTTTTCTCAGCTAGGGTTACAGAAGAAATTTCGACATTAACATTAAGGTTTGTTGCTAATTGTTTTTGAATTTCAAAAGCTACTCTTAAGCTTGTATTACCTTTTCCACAAGCTAAAATAAGGGTTGGGAAGTTTGCTCCGTCTTTAAACCCTGCAGAAGCTAATAATTCTTTTGCTTTAACAACATCAAACTCCAATCCTATTATAGATGAAAAATCATATCCATTAATAGCCGAAGTTACAATTCCATGGTTTCCAGGGCCAGCAGCTTCTCCTTTTAGGATTTTATCTACTATTCTTGATTTGTTTATAGCCATTCCAATTGCTTTTCTAACGTTAATATTATCAAAAGGGGCTTTTGAAGTGTTTAAACTTATAAATGTTGTTGCAGCTTGAGGAGACCTTCCTAAAACGTACTTCACAGGGTCTTGCTGAAAATCAGCAATCTGTTGCTCAACAATTTCTTTAATAGATTTGGAAGGTAAACCAGTGATTACATCTAATTCTCCCTTCATAAATAAATCTAATTGTTCTTGCCCAGATTTAACGTAGTTAAAAGAAACACAACTTAAATACGGGAATTCTTTGCCTAAATGATAATTGTTGTTTTTTACAAGAGTTATAGATTTTTCAGTGTCATTTTCTGCTTTATAAACAAAAGGACCAGATCCAACGATAGCATTTTTATCTATTGCTTCTTTAGCAACAATTCCAGTTGCAATAGTTGCTAATAGGCTAGTGAAATTCGAAGAAGGTTCTGTTAGCGTGAAGGTTAAAGTATAGTCATCAATAATTGAAATCCCAGTAATTTCTCCACCGTCTGCTTTAAACTCTTCTGAACCAACTATTTTGTTTTTCAAAAAACTGTAGGCATAATTTCCTTCTTCTGAAAAAATTCGTTTAAAAGTATAAAGAATGTCAGAGGTCTTAATTTCTCTTCCTTTTCCATTTTCGAAGCATTGGTTGTCCTGAAAATAAACGCCCTTTTTTAGTTTAATGGTAAAAATTAGATTGTCTTCTGAAACTTCCCAACTTTCAGCTATTAATGGCTCAACAGATAAATCTTTTTCATTAAACTTCAGTAAAGGCTCAAAAACTTGACTGGCAATATGAAAAGAAGCAACATCTGTAATTTTGATTGGATCCAATGACCCATATTTTTCAGTTATTGCAAAATCTAGACAATCATCACCATTATTATTGGTTACGATATCATTGTTATTTGATTCATTATTACTTTCGTCTCCACCGCAAGCAGTTAATAATACTGTGAAAACTGATAAAATTAATATTAATCTCTTCATAATTATACTGTCATTAAAATCCAAATATACTAATTAGCCGTTTTTAATTGTGATTACATTAAAAAAAATCAACAATATTCATAAAAGCCTTAGTATTATATTAAATATTTCATCTTTACGGCTATAACCATTTTAAGTTACTTATATTTGTTGCCTTTATTTTTCTGCTAAATTTAAGTATGACAAAATCACATAATTTTCATATTCCTGTAATGGGAGTTAGCTTTACGGTTGACACACCTATTAAGATTGCTCATCTTGGAGTTTCGTCTGTTATGTCAATTGGAGATGATTTGTTAGCTGAGCGTTTAAGAAAATATTATTCTCAACAATTAGGGATAGAATATGTAGAAATTGGTAGGAAAGCAGAGGATTGTAGAGCAAAAAGAATTACCGCTTATTTAGACTTGGTTTATGATATGGTCCAATCTAAATTTCAAGGAATTAAAGAATTACCTATTGAAGAAGGGAACGATTTATCTAAATATTTTAATTTACTCCCAGACACATCTGATTTAAAACAACATTTTAAAAAGCTTAAACATGGTGATTATTTACCAGAGGAGCTTAAGAGCCAGATGGTTCCTGGAGAGCTTGAGGTAAATATAATGACTAAGTTAGATAGGCAACATTATGACAAAGAAGGAAACGAGCTTCCTCATATTCATAATGATGCTCATTCTGGATTAAGAGGTTATGCAAATAGTAAACTTAATTCAGGGCTAGTATTATCAGCAGGTCTAAACCCTAGACTTTATAGTTATATTTCTCATTTCGACAATTTTTTTCCTGATGAGAATGGGTTTTTAGATAAACAGATTATATTAAAAGTAAGTGATTACCGATCAGCTTTAGTGCAAGGTAAATTCTTAGCTAAGAAAGGTATTTGGGTAAGTGAATATAGAATTGAGTCAGGATTGAATTGTGGAGGACATGCATTTGCTACGGATGGAATTTTAGCTGGACCTATTCTAGAAGATTTTAAAAATAATAGACAAGCATTAATTGATAATGTTCATGAAGTGTTAGTTGGAGCTCTTGAAGGGCTTGACAAGCCAGTACCATCAGAACCTTTACCATTAAAAGTTACGTATCAAGGAGGGGTTGGAACTAGTGAGGAACATCAATTTTTAGTTAATCATTACAACGTTGATTCTGTGGGTTGGGCAACACCATTTTTGTTGGTTCCTGAAGCTGTAAACGTTGATGAAGAAACACAACAATTACTTCAAAAAGCTGAAGAGAAAGACTTATACTTAAGTGCCACTTCGCCTATAGGAGTTCCTTTTAATACCTTAAGAGGAAATAGTAAAGATGTATTAAAAGAAAAAGCGATTAAAGAAGGGAATCCAGGAAGTACTTGTCCGAGACAATATTTAAAACTTTTTAATACTGAGTTTACTGAACAACCAATTTGTTTATCTTCAAAACAATATCAAAGATTAAAGATTAAAGAATTAGAAGAAAAAAACTTGCCTGAAGCTGATTTTCAAAAAGCCTATAATAAAATTACTGAGAAAACATGTCTTTGTACAGGGTTAGTAATCACTGCGTATAAAGCTTACGATTTAGTTACTAAACCTGATGGGAAAGGTGTAGCAGTATGTCCTGGACCTAATATGGCTTATTTTTCTAAAGTATCTACATTACAACAAATGGTTGATCATATTTATGGTAGAACCAATTTATTAAATGATATATACAGACCACATGTTTTTGTGAAAGAATTAGGGATGTATATTGATTATTTTCAGAAAGAATTAGGTGAAATTTCTGATGAAATAAATGGCAAAGCTCTAAAACGCTTAAACAATTTTAAATCTAACCTATTAGGAGGGATTGAGTATTATCAAGAATTGTTTAACGAAGCAATAGTTAACTCAGAAAACGCTTTAAATGAAATTAAAGCTTACCACAAAGAGGTATTAAACATTCAATTGCCAGAATTAAAAAAGGCGTAATCATTTGATTTTTATTTGACTAACATCTTCAAAGCTTTTGTTTTGTCCTCTTAATAGTTTTTATATGGAAACAAAAAAAACAAAAAACGTTTCCTATATGTAAAAAGTTTTATAAGTTTGCACTGTTAAATTTTAAAACATGAATAAAGAGCAAGAATTTTTACTTAGTGTGACCGACCTTTTTATGCGGTTTGGCATTAAGAGTCTAACAATGGATGAAATTGCTAGAAAATTAGGGATATCAAAAAAGACTATTTATCAATATGTCTCTGATAAAAAAGATTTGGTAACAAAATGTGTTCACTTAGTAATTAGTGATGAGCAATGCACTCTTTGTGACGTACAAGAACAAACGGGTAACGCAATAGATATTCTTTTAGAAATTAATGAAAGAGTAAGTGAAAAAGTTCAAAATGTGCAACCATCTGTAATGTATGATATTGAAAGGTATTATCCGGAAGCATATAAAATAATGCAAAACCATAAAAAGGAGTTTGTTTTTAATATGGTTAAAGACAATATGGTGTTAGGTATGAAAGAAGGGGTGTATAGAAATAATCTAATTCCAGAAATAATAGCAAGTAGTTACATAGCAATGACTAATCAATTATTTAATCCAGACCCACTTAACCCTCCAGCACATGATTTTAAAACCCTACATAAAGAAATAGCTCGTTATCATATTAGAGGGATAGCAAGTGAAAAAGGGAGACTATATTTAAAAGAAAAATTAAATACTGACATAGATAACGATTAAAATATCATGAAAAAATTAGGTTTAATAACAGCTTTAGTGCTTTTTTCGAACTGTATTTCGGCACAAGAAACAGCAAGTTTTTCGCTAAAACAAGCGCAAGATTATGCTATTGAAAATAATTATAAAAATAAAAAAGCGATGTTAGATGTTGATATCGCAAAAAAGAAGGTATGGGAAACCACTGCAGCAGGACTACCTCAAGTGAGCGCTACTGCTAAGCTTCAAAAGTTTTTGGATATTCCAGTAAGTTTAGTTTCTGCAAACACATTTAACCCAGCTGCTCCTGCAGATGAATTAGCAGCACTTCAGTTTGGTTTAGATTATAGTAATTCTGTTGGAATTTCGGCCTCTCAACTAGTTTTTGATGGTTCTTACATTGTTGGTCTGCAAGCGGCTAAAACCTACAAGAATTTATCCATATCAAACCAAGTAAAAACGGAAATTGAATTAAATGAAGAGGTTAAACAAGCTTACTTCACAGTTTTGGTAGCTGAAGAAAATACAGCTGTTTTAAAAAAATCTAAAGAAGCAGTTAATGAAATTCTTAAAGAAACAAGTGCCCTTTATAAGGAAGGGATGATTGACGAGCAAAGTGTTGATCAACTAACACTTACGGTTAATGAATTATCTACTGCAGTTGGCATTGCAGAAGGTCAAATAGAATTTGCTAGAAAGTTGTTGAAGCTTCAGATGGGAATGGATATAGCTAATAAGATTACATTGACACAAGGGTTAGATGTTTTTGTTGGAGAAATTCAGGGAGTACCAGAAGAGCAAGTATTTAATGTGGAAAATCATGTAGATTATAATTTAGTGGAAACAAATATGCGTTTGCAAAAGCTGAATTTAAGAAAAGAAAAGTATTCTTTTTTACCATCAATTAACTTGTTTTTAAGCCACGAACAGCAAAATATGAACAATAAGTTTGATGTTTTTAGTGGAGGAAAATGGTATCCAATGACTGTTATTGGAGCACAATTAACTTTACCAATCTTAACAAGTGGGTCTCGCTTATCTAAAATGAGCCAAGCAAAAATTGAATATGAAAAGTCTGAAATTTCTGCGAAAGAAGTTGAACAAGGATTGATGTACCAAACTCAAATTGCTCAATCGAATTATGAAACTAATTATGAAACTTATCTGAATCAAAAAGAGAACATGGCATTGGCAAAAAAGATTTATGACAAAACCGTATTAAGATATAAAGAAGGAGTTTCTTCAAGTTTAGATTTATCTCAAACACAAAACCAGTACTTAACAGCAGAAGGAAATTATATAAAAGCATTATTAGAGTTATTAAAATCAAAATCAGAATTACAAAAATCTTACGGGATTAAATAGAAATAGACAATTAAGAAATAAAAGATAAAAAAAATGAAAAAAGTAATATCAATCCTTACACTCTCAATAGTTCTTTTCGCATGTGGCGGAGGTGATGAAAAATCTGTTGAAGAAATTATTGCGGGAAATAATTTAGAGGAGATTAGAGCAAAGAAAGAAGCAATTTCTGCTTTACATACAACCTATGAAGAGCAATTAGAATTGTTAAATGCTAAAATAGCAGCATTAGATACAAATAAAAAAATCGCTTTAATTTCTTCTTTTACAGCTAAGGAGGAAATATTTAATCACTACATAGAATTACAAGGAAATGTGAGCACTAATAATTTGGTAGAAATAATGGCAGAAGCTCCAGGTATTTTAACAAGTGTTTTTGTTAAGGAAGGACAGCAGGTTGTTAAGGGGCAACAGTTAGCAAAAATTGATGATGGAGGATTGAGTCCTCAATTAGCTCAAATGAAAATTCAAGCAGATTTAGCGAAAACTACTTTTGAAAGACAAGAGCGTTTGTGGAAACAAAAAGTGGGAAGTGAAATGCAGTATTTACAAGCTAAAACGAATTACGAAGCTCAAGAAAAAGCAGTAAAACAAATTGAAGAGCAAATAGCTAAAACTGTAGTATTAGCACCATTTTCTGGGGTTATTGATGAGGTAATAACAAAGCAAGGAAATATGGTTAGTCCAGGAATGAATCAGCTGTTTAGAATTGTAAATTTAAATGAAATGTATGTAGAAACGAATGTTCCTGAAAGACATATTGCTACTGTTACAAAAGGGAGATCTGTTGAGGTGGAGTTGCCAGTTTTAACAGAAAAAATACAAACTAAAGTGGCTCAAGTGGGAAGTTTTATTAACCCTGCAAACAGAACTTTTAAAGTTGAAATTCCTGTATCAAACGAGAGCAAAATGATAAAGCCCAATTTAACAGCTAAAATCAGAATTAACGATTATACCAATGAGAAAGCCTTATTAATACCACAGAGTATTATTTCTGAAAATGCAAAAGGGGAGGAGTACTTGTATGTTGTTGAGAATAAATCAAATAATGTTGGAACTGCAAAGAAAATAATAATAAAAACAGGACAAACAGAAGGGGATTATATAGAAGTATTGAAAGGAATTGAAAATGGAGCTGAAATAATATTAGAAGGAGCTAGAAGCATAAAGGATGGGCAAGAAGTAAAAGTTAACACTCCAAAAAAATAGAGGCGAAATGACTGAACAACAAAAGAAAGTAGAAAAAGAGTTTGGGTTATCGTCATGGGCGATAAATAACAAAACAACCATTTATGTAGGAATGATAATCTTACTATTTATGGGAGTTTCTGCATATTTTAGTATGCCTAGAGAAAGTTTTCCAGAGATAAAAGAAACCAAAATCTATATAAGTTCCATATACCCAGGAAACACATCTGAAGATATTGAAAAACTGATTACTGAGCCTTTAGAGGATAAGCTGAAAATGATCAGTAATGTGGTGAAGATTGAATCAACATCACAAGAAGATTATTCTATGATTATGGTTGAGTTTGATGAAAACATAACTGTAGATGCTGCAAAACAAAAAGTTAAAGATGAGATTGATACAGAAACTTCTACTGAAGACTGGCCTACATTTAATGGAGCTAAGGTAGAACCAGGGGTTATGGACATAAGTATCTCTGAACAAGTTCCAATTATTAATATTAATCTTTCAGGAGATTATCCTGTAGAAAAATTAAAAGAATATGGAGAATATTTAGAAGATGAAATAGAAGACTTAACAGAAATTAAAGAGGTAGATATTAGAGGAGTTCAAGGTAAAGAGGTTGAGATTGCAGTAGACATTTATAAAATGATGGCATCTAAAGTGAGCTTTACAGATATTAGTAATGCCATTAATGGTGGTAATGTAAATATTTCAGCAGGGAATTTGGTAGCTAGTGGTCAGAGAAGAACCATTAGTATTTTAGGTGAGATTGAAGACCCCTCTGAACTTGAAAATTTTGTAGTAAAAGCAGAAAATGGGAACCCAATTTATTTAAAAGATATTGCAACAGTTTCATTTAAAGAAAAAGAAAAAACAAGTTATGCTCGTGAGTTTGGGAATATGGCTGTTATGCTGGATGTAAAAAAACGAGCTGGGAAAAATATGGTTGCTGCAATAGAAAAAATTGAAGTGATTTTAGCTAATGCTAAAGCCGATGTTTTTCCTATAGATTTAAAAGTTACTACTGCAAACGACCAATCCTCCAAGACTATTGGACAAGTAGATGATTTGGTTAACAACATTATTTTTGGAATTATTCTAGTGGTTGGGGTGTTGATGTTTTTCTTAGGGTTTAAGAATGCATTATTTGTTGGGTTTGCAATTCCAATGTCTATGCTAATGTCTTTAACAATATTAGAGATGTTGGGTTATACCATGAATACCATGATTCTTTTTGGATTAATTATGGGACTTGGAATGTTGGTAGATAATGGAATTGTTGTAGTAGAAAACGTTTATCGTTTAATGGATGAAGAGGGAATGAGTAGAATAAAAGCAGCTAGACAAGGTATTGCAGAAATTGCTTTTCCTATTATTGTTTCTACCGCAACAACAGTTGCAGCCTTTATTCCATTAGGGATGTGGCCGGGAGTTATGGGTGAGTTTATGATTTATTTTCCAATAACACTCTCGGTTGTTTTAGGGTCTTCATTAGTTGTTGCAATTTTCTTTAACTCAGTGTTGGTTTCGCAATTTATGACTACCGAAGATAAAGACATGCCACTAAAACGTATCGTTTGGATTACTTCGATTGTTGGAGGAATAGGACTATTAATCTTAATATCAGGAAGTTCATACAGATCTTTAGGAAGTGTTATGGTGGTTACTGCTGTTATGCTTTGGATTTACCGATTAGGCTTACGAAGAATGGTTAATTTCTTCCAAGAAAAAATATTAACTCGTTGGGAACGCTTGTATGAAAAAACATTGCGTGTTGCTTTAAAAGGCAAAAGACCTTATGTTATAGCTGTTGCAACTGTTATTTTGTTGTTTGTTACATTTGCTGGGTTTGGAGGTTCTGTTGCTAGTCAACGAACTAAAATTGAGTTTTTCCCTGATAATACACCTAACCAAATTATTGTTTATATAGAATATCCTCAAGGAACAGATATTGCTAAAACAAACGAAATAACGAAGGATATAGAGATGCGTGTTTATTCAATCTTGAATGCTACAGAGTATATGGAGGGGGATAGAAATTTTTTAGTAGAAAGTGCAGTTTCTCAAGTTGGAGCTGGTGCAGGAAACCCTCAAACAGATGGAGCTTCTGCAGCTGAAATGCCTCACAAAGGGAAAGTTACGGTTTCTATGAGAGAGTATAAATATAGAAATGGTGCAGATAGTAAAGTACTTCAAAAAGAAGTTCAAAAAGTGTTGCAAGATGTTTATCCAGGTTTAGCTATATCTGTAGAAAAAGATGCTGCAGGGCCACCACAAGGATATCCTATTAATATAGAGTTGGAAGGAGAAGATTATGCTGAGCTAATTTTCACAGCTGAAAAAATGAAGGACTTTATTAACTCTAGAAGCATTCAAGGGATAGATCAATTAAAAATTGATGTAAATAAATCAAAGCCTAGTCTTCAGGTAGAAATTGATAGAGAAAAAGCAGGAGAATTAGGAGTTAGTGCTTCACAAGTTGGACAACAATTGCGTAATTCTATTTTTGGATCTAAAGCAGGAGTTTACAAAGAAGATGGAGATGATTATGACATTTATGTAAGGTTTAATGAGGTAAACAAGTACAATAAAAATGCGTTATTTGATCAAAAAATTACATTTAGGGACCCATCAAATGGTCAAATAAAAGAAGTGCCTGTGTCTGCTGTTACCAAACAGAAAAACACCTCTGGATTTAGTGCAATTAAACATAAAGAACTAAAGAGAGTTGTTACAGTCTACTCTGCTTTAAGTCCAGGCTTTACAGATGCAGGAGCAATAGTTAAACAAATCCAAAAGGAGATGGAAAACTTTGATGGGAAACCAAAAGGAGTTAAGATTGATTATACTGGTCAAATTGAAGAACAAAATAAACAAATGGCATTTTTAATGGGGGCATTTTTTAGTGGCTTAGGGTTAATCTTCTTGATTTTGATTTTCCAATTTAATTCAGTTTCTAAACCAGCAATTATAATGTTAGCTATTTTCTTGAGTTTAATTGGTGTGTTTGGAGGGTTGATTATTACAGGAAAACCATTTGTTATTATGATGACAATGATGGGGATTATCTCCTTAGCAGGAATTGTGGTAAATAATGGAGTAGTATTGCTTGATTATACACAGCTCTTAATTGATAGAAAAAAAGCACAGTTTGGTTTAACTAAAAATCAAATGGTTGATAAAAACACACTAGTTGAAGCGGTTGTATTAGCTGGTAAAGCTCGTTTAAGACCGGTATTGTTAACAGCAATAACAACTATTTTAGGTTTAATACCATTGGCAACAGGGTTAAATATTAATTTCTTTACCTTGTTTAGCGAGTTTGATGCTAATATTTATATGGGAGGAGATAATGTAATCTTTTGGGGGCCATTAGCATGGACTATTATTTATGGTTTGTTTATTGCTACCTTCTTAACATTAATTGTGGTGCCTGTTTTGTTTTTATTAGTAGAGAAATTAAAAATGAAATTGTACCCCAAAAGAGTTGTAGCAAAATAATATGAAGAGGTTTTTTAAGTTAATAGTAGTTGGTTTTTTAGGATTGAGTGCTGCATTTTGCAGCGCTCAATCTACTTTTAATCAAGGAGTAAACTATTACAAAAAAAGAGCTGAAATACATACAGGTTTAAAAGTAGATTCTACCAATATAAATAAAGCTATAGAAAGCTTTAGAGAGGATTATCCACAGAAAATAGAAGGCTTAA
>CBDUPT010000025.1:0-14173 GCA_965369165.1 uncultured Flavobacteriales bacterium
GGAGCACTAGCATTTAAAGTTGTACTACTACCTACACAAATTTCAACATCATTACCACCATTAGTTTCTAATTGACACCATTTAATAGTAGAATAATCTTTAAAGGATGCTGGGTCAGTACTGGTTCCTGTAACATAAATACTCTCTGCAGCATCAATTTCCATAGCAAATGCTTGATCACTATTACTAGCTGGACCATCAAATCTAGCCTCCCAATCTATTCCACCATTTGATGTGTCATACTTTAAAGTTAAATAATCATTATTTGTGCCCAGCCCAGCACTGTAACCAGTTATATAAAGTGCACCAGACGTTCCTAAACGCATTTGTTGTGCATCATCATAGCCACTAGCTGGTCCGTCATAAGTGTCTTGCCACAATACATTTCCTGAAGCATTGTACTTTATGGTTACCATATCTTCGGCACTACCTCCCAAGCTCATGCTTCTTCCGGTAACATAAACATCTTGATTGGCATCAGTAAGAATATCAAAAGCTTTATCTTCATCGTTTTGAGTACCATCAAAAACTCTTGCCCATTGTTGAGCTCCAGCACTATTAATTTTAATAGTTACAAAATCATTTTCTGTTGCTAAACCACCATAAGTTGCTCCAGCCACATAAACATTGTTTAATGCATCAACATGAAGAGCTTCGGGAACATCGAAAAAATTAAGAGCACCGTCAAAACGAGAAACCCATTGTTGCACACCTGCATTATTATATTTTATTGTAGCGATATCTAAATCAGTACCACTTCCATAACTATGACCACTTATATACACATCAAAATTACTGTCTAATTTGATTTGTGTAGCAGCATCAATACTGTTTCCGGGCCCATTATAAAGTGTTGCCCATTGCTGAACTCCTGCACTATTATATTTTATAGTTGCAAAGTTTGTTCCTTGACCAGAAACAGTAGCGCTACCAGTAACATATGTATTTCCTGATGTGTCAATAGCTAGACTGTAAGCCTCATCATAACCATTTCCAGAACCATTATAAAGAGTTGCCCATTGTTGTGCACCACTTGCATCATATTTTATTGTAACATAATTATAATTTGGACCAGTTGATGCAGTATATCCAGTCACATAAACATTGCCATTTTTATCCACAGCAATATCTCTTCCTTCATCTATAGAGCTACCAGACCCATTAAATATAGCTGTCCAAAGTTGATTTCCCAATGGGTCATATTTTATCGTTAAAATATCATATCCATTAGCAACACTGGTATATGATGTTCCAGTAACGTAAACATTCCCAGCATTGTCAATAGCTATTTCTTTTCCTGAATCAGAATTTACTCCAGCACTTGTAAATCTTGACTCCCATAAAACGTTAATTTGTGCGTTTGATGTAGATATTAGAGTTAAGAGCACTAATAACAATAAGTATTTGTGGGTATTAGATGTGAAAAATGTCATATTCATAACAGCATCAATTTTTAATAAATAGGTCGCAAAGATAAATAAATATTTTCTTGAAGCAAGTTTAATAATTATCTTGAGTAGATGAATGTGTTCATTTTATCGATAATTAGCATTTTTTAGTAAATTTTTATAGCTTTGCGGCATCCTTATATTTTAGCAAATGAAAAAAGTTAAAAATTTACTACTTATTGCCGCACTCATTTTGGCTCCATTTATTGCCCAAGCAACCCACATTGTTGGGGGGTCTTTAACTTATGAGCATTTAGGTGGATCAACCTACAGAATTACATTAAAAATGTATCGTGATTGTGGGCCTGGAAATGCTCAATTGCCTAATAGTGTAAGAATTGAGATAAGGCAACCTAATGGGAGTAATTTTAGCCCTGATAAAGATGTTGTAATACCAAAAACGCAAGTAGGTGTTTTAGATCCACCTATTGATACTTGTGCTTTTGACCCTGGTATATGTGTTGAAGAGGCAATTTATACTACTATTGTCAATAATTTACCCCCAAACCCTGGAGGGTATCATCTTTTTTATTCGACCTTTGCAAGGAATCATTCGCTTGTTAATTTAATTAATCCAGGAGGTACAGGAGAATCGTTTTATACATTTATTCCTGATAATAGTCTGCTGTTAACAAACTCAAGTCCTCAGTGGAAAAATTTTACACCTGTTTTTGTTTGTCAAGGAAATCAGTTAAACTTTGATCATGGAGCAACAGATAAGGATGGAGATTCTTTAGTTTATTCATTTTACACTCCTTTTAATAACCCTGCACCAACATTTCCCTCAAAT
The DNA here is from genome assembly GCA_965369165.1 of uncultured Flavobacteriales bacterium. GTDB lineage: Bacteria > Bacteroidota > Bacteroidia > Flavobacteriales_E > Vicingaceae. Next base: position 2,239 of record CBDUPT010000025.1, read on the forward strand.
GTGGCTACTTTTACCCCTGTAACTTTTGCTCCTGGCTATCTATTTAATGATCCTTTGGGAGGGGCTAGTTTAACTGTAAACCCAAGTACGGGGGTTATATCTGGGATACCTCCTGCTTTAGGGCAATATGTGCTTGGTATTCAGGTTGAAGAGTATAGAAACGGGAATTTAATTAATACAGTTTATAGAGATTTTCAATTTAATGTTATTAATTGTCCTCCTATACCAACACCTGGTATTGGGCCAATGGAAGGTTGTTCTGGATTAGCCATTAACTTTACAAATACTAGTACTCCAATATCTCCAAATTCTTTTTATTGGGATTTTGGAGACCCTTTTTCTACAACAGATAATTCAACACAGGTAAATCCAAGTTATACATATCCTAATATTGGTACTTATGTAGTTATGTTAGTAGCTCAGGCTGGAACGCCTTGTGCGGATACAATTTATGACACTCTTATAGTTTCTGGACTTGTTCCCGATTTTACATTACCAGATTCTATTTGTGTTAATGACCCAGCTAACTTTAATGACACCTCAACTCCAACAGCTAATGCAACTGTCAATAGTTGGAATTGGGATTTTGGAGATGGAGGAGTAGCTGTAACACCTTCTCCTAGTCATACATACACTATTTCCGGAACATATCCTGTTAAGCTTATAGTAGGAACTGATGGAGGCTGTGTAGATTCTATCACAAAGAACATATTTGTCCAAGCTCTGCCACAAGCTATTACTAGAGATACATTTACTTGTGCCACTAATCCAGTAATTAACCTTAATGGGAATGTGTCTGGAGCATCTGGTGGTTTATGGATAGGTGCGGGAGGCTTTAACCCTGGATCTAATGATTTAAATGCAGGTTACACGCCAACGGCAGGAGAAATTTCAGCTGGTTTCGCAACTCTAATTTTATCAACCACAGGTAATGGTTATTGTCCGTCAAGTTCTGATACAATGACTATTTTGTTTACAACAGGAATTACAGCTGATGCTGGGCCAGATATAGCTGTTTGTAAAGATAGTGCTGCTATTCAGTTATCAGGATTAATTACAACAGCAAATGGAGGTCAGTGGGTTACAAGTGGTTCAGGGTCGTTTCAACCAAACCCTTTTGATATGAATGCCACTTATATTCCAAGTTCTGGAGATACAGCTGCAGGAAGTGTTCAAATATATTTGAATTCGACTGGTAATGGAGATTGTGTACCAGATTCTGATACTTTAACCATTACATTTACAAGTACGCCATATGTATCAATTATGTCGAACGATACTGCTTGTGCTGGGAGTGTAATTGTTCCAGTTAGTGCAAACTCAACAACGGGAACAGGTTATTGGCAATCATCAGGGTCGGGAAGTTTCACTCCTAACGACTCTTTGGTTAACACAAATTATTTTGCTGATTCATTAGATAATTTTAATGGATTGGTAACATTAATATTTACATCTACAAACAATGGCGGTTGTCAAAGCTATTCAGATACTTTAGATATTTACTTAATTCCATCACCTACGGCTGATTATACTTTTGTGTCCGCTTGTCCAGGAGATACAATACCTTTTAATGATAATTCAGCTTTTATTGATCCTATTGTTTCTTGGGATTGGGATTTTGATAATGGGTTTACAGATAATAACCAGAATTCATCAATGGTATTTGATACTGCTGGTACTTATAATGTATTATTAACGGTTCAATCTACGAATGGCTGTGTTGATACGGTTATTTATCCGGTATTGGTTTATTCTTTACCTGAAGCAGATTTTGTTGTAAATGGGGTTTGTGTTGGGGTTGAGAGTCAATTTTTAGATTCATCAACAGTTAATGGTTCAACAATAGCTAACTGGTATTGGGATTTTGGTGATGGTTTAGGTAACGATACTGTTCAAAACCCGATTTATACTTATGATGGAGACGGGAACTATAATGTAGATTTAATTGTTCAGTCTGCTCAAGGTTGTTGGGATACAATTTCATATCCAATTGCAATACAGGGATTGCCAACAGCTACCTATAATAGTAGTCCAGCATCGGTTAAGGTTGATGAAGCATTTTCATTTACTGATTTCTCTGTAACAAATATAGTTAGTTGGTATTGGGATTTTGGTGATTCTTTAGGAACATCTACAGATCAACACCCTACATATAGTTATGAAAATGCAGGGAACTATAAGGTTTGTTTAAGAGTTACTGACACTTATGGTTGTGAAGATTCAATTTGTGATATTGTAGTTGTATTTATGCCTCCTCAAGTACCAAATGCATTCTCTCCAAATGGAGATGGTGCTAATAACATATTTTCTGTTTTAGGTGGGCCCTATAAAGAACTAGACTTTAAAATATACAATAACTGGGGAGAATTGATTTTTGAATCAGACCTTCAAAGTAATGGTTGGGATGGCACTAAAGATGGTGTTGAACAACCTGTAGGTGTTTATATTTATACTGTTAGGGCTGTTACGTTGGATGATGAACAGCATAGTATTAAAGGAGATGTTACATTATTGAGATAATCAAAATGATGAAGAAGTATTATTTATTTTTAATTAGTGGGTTGATTTTGTTGAGTACTAGTGTTAGTTCTCAAGATTTTCATTTGTCTCAATATGATGCCGCCCCACTTTATTTGAATCCGGCTTTAGCTGGACAATTTGACGGGAAGTACCGTATTCATGGCCACTATAGAACCCAATGGGGTAGTGTGTCATCAAAATCTTTCAAAACAGCGGCTATATCTTATGATATGCCTCTTAATGAAAAGTTTTCTTTTGGAGCGCAAATTCTAAATAGACGTGCTGGAGCTGGAGACTATAATGATTTAGGAATCTTATTAACAGGAGCTTATAGTTTTACTGTTGATGATAATAAAATGCACAAGTTTTCTGTAGGCCTACAGGCGGGGATGATTCAAAAAAGTGTAGATTTTGACAAACTATATTTTGAGAGTCAATATACAACTGCCAATGGAGGTTCTTTTGATCAAAACCTTCCAACTGGTGAGAATTTTGGAGGGCAAAACTTTTGGATTCCAGATGTTAATGCTGGTTTTGTTTATTACTATGGTAAAGATCAAATTAGAGTTAACCCATTCATAGGAGCTTCAGTTTTCCATTTAACACAACCGAAAGAAACTTTCTATAATAGTGATAATAAATTACCATTAAGATACAAAGCTCACGCTGGAGCAAAAGTTAATATTTCTGAAAAAATTCAACTCATGCCTAAAGTTTTATTTATGCGTCAGAAGAATGCTCAAGAAATTAATTATGGATTAATGGCTCATTATCATTTAGGCTCGACAGGAGTTATTGTATTGTTAGGGCCAACACTAAGAAGCTCAGATGCATTTATTTTAGAAGGAGGAGCTAAATTTGGTAATTACGAAGCTAAAGTTAGTTATGATTTTAATACATCATCATTGAGTGATTTCTCAGACGGTAAAGGAGGATTTGAAATTTCTTTAACCTATATTCCAAGAATATTTAAACCTAACCCTATTAAAAATTGTCCAAGAATATGAAGTTAAGAAGCTTAAGTGTATTAGTACTGTTTGTATTAATAGGACAATTACTCTATTCGCAAAGTAAAAGCGAAATTATTGAGTATGGAGATAATGCTTATAAGAATGAAAATTTTGCTTCTGCAGCTTTCTTTTATTTAAAGATAATTGAAAAGCAAGGTGTTGCAAGTGGTTTAGTTCATCCTTATGAGGCTAGAAGTTGGGTTACACCAGCGAAAAAGGATAAATCTGCTAATGATTCATTGAAAGAATCGGATAAGCCAGATTCAAATTCTTATACAGGTAATGAAGTGGTTTTGCATAAATTGGCTAGCTCTTATCATAAAAGTCATGACTATTTAGAAGCAGAGAAATGGTATGCAGTTGCTATTAATTACCCAATAGATGAGGTTGATGAGGCCTTTATAGATATTCAAAGTTCTCGATTGTGGTATGCTGAAGCTTTGATGAAGAATGAAAAATATGACGAGGCTTCATCTCAGTTTGAAGAGTTTAAAAAGGAAACTCCTAATATGGATTTATCAAAAAGAGCAGATAAAGGAATAATAGGTTGCTTTTTCGCTCAAGATGAAAGTTCTAACAATCCAGAATCTAAGGTCGCTCTAGCTGATTCCAATCTTAACTTTGGGACATCTAGTTATGGTGTAAATTATTTTGGAGATGAAACTAGCATTATATTTTCTGCTGCCGGACCAAACGGAGTGGTTGAAGATGAGAAGACTCAAAATAGTAATTACTTAAGTGATTTTTATATTTCTCAAAAAGTAATGGATGAAGGGTTTAGTGAGCCTAGTAATATGAATGCTCCAATTAACTCTCCTAATAATGAGGGTGGAGGTGTATTATCAATAGATAGAACAACATTTTATTTTACACGTCAATCTGGAGTTAACAATAAAGAAGTGTCGATTTGGGTAAGTAAAAACTTCAACAATCGTTGGATGGAACCTTTAAAGCTAGATGCAAAAATTAATGTTGAAGGATACAAATCAATGCACCCAGCTCTATCTTTAGAAGGAGATGTTTTATATTTTTCATCAAACAGACCTGGAGGACAGGGGGGCATGGATATTTGGTATTGTGATGTTGATGAATATGGAGGTTTAGGAGAACCTGTAAATATGGGTCCTTATATTAATACTGTTGGAGATGAGGTAACGCCATATTTTAATTATTTTACTAAAACATTATACTTTTCTTCTGATGCTTCTGGAGGAATAGGTGGTTTAGATATTTATAAGACTACCTTCAATGAAGATGAAGAATCTTGGAGTACACCTAAAAATTTAGGAAAACCATTTAATTCTAGTAAAGATGACGCATACTTTATAATTGGGAAAGATCAAAAAGAAGGATACTTATCATCTGATAGAACACCATGTGATTGTGGAGATGACTATGATGGGTCTGTTTATTGTTACAAAATTTATGAATTTGGTCAACCAGAAATGGTTTATACATTAAGTGGTACTGCTTTCAATGCAGAAACTAATGAAATCATACCTAATGCTTTAATTACGTTTAAGGATATTAGAGGTAAAATGGACCCAGTATTTATTACTACAGATGAACAAGGTAACTATAAAAGAGATTTAGAAGTGGGATGGGAATTATTTATGAAGGCTCAAAAAGCAAAATACTTTGGTGATGCTGCAAACCTATCAACCAAAGGGCTGACAGAATCAAAACATTTTGTACAAGATTTCTTTTTAACGCCTATTCCTCTTGGAGAAATTGAAATTCCAGGGATTGAGTACGATTTCGATGCTGCGACTTTAAGACCGAAATCAAAAGAAATTTTAGATCAATTGGTTGAATTTTTAGAATTAAATGACAACTTAATAATTGAGATAAGATCTCATACAGATTCTCGTGGTAATGATGATTATAACTTAAAGTTATCTGATAAAAGAGCCGCTTCTGTTGTTAAATATTTAGTTGCTCATGGCATTCCTAAGGAGAGACTAGAGTCTGTTGGTAAAGGAGAGACAGAACCATTAGACGATTGTTCTAAATATGACGAGTGTGGTGATACTAGAAAAGATGAATGTGAATGTCATCAGAAAAATAGAAGGACTGCATTTAAAACTTTAAGTGAAGATTTTAAAGATGTTTTAAAAAGTAATTAAAGCACTTTTTAAAATAATAAAAAAACCCGAAGAAACTTTCTTCGGGTTTTTTGTTGATAGATATTTAAATATTTAACAAGAATGCAACCAAATTGTTAGTTTTACCATCTTAATATTAAAACATAAGCTATGAAAATTTTCTTATTTATCCTTGCCATCTTTTTTACAGCTATTAATTTAGATGCTCAAATATGCTTAGGAGAAGATACTGCAATATGTCCAGGGGAAAGCGTGATTATTAGTTTATGTCCTGATACTGGAAGTGCTATTGTATACCGAATGGATAGTACTCAGCAAGTTACACTTTCTGATGATCAATATAGTGGGGTAATAAACATAGGATTCCCTTTTACATTTTATGGTAATGTATATACTCAGATGGTTATAGCCTCAAATAATTATGTTACGTTTGATTTAACACAAGCAGGAGGGTATTCTCCTTGGTCAATTGGGAATCCAGCACCTAGTTCAGCATTACCGTTAAATGTTGTGATGGGTCCTTATCAAGATATTAACCCTGGTTTAGGGGGAACAATAGAATATGGTATTGTTGGAGTAGCTCCGAACAGAAAGTTTATTGTGAGGTATAATCAAGTACCTATGTTTTCTTGTACAAACGATTTATTCTGCTCCTCTATAGTTTTTTATGAAGGAACAAATAATATTGAAGTTCATATTGATAATAAACCTTTATGTCCTACTTGGAATGGAGGTGTAGCTATCGAGGGTGTTCAAGATTTATCAGGAACGAATGGAACAGTTACTCCTGGAAGAAATTTTCCAACGCAGTGGACTGCTGCCGCTGATGGTTATTTGTTTACACCTAATGGGCCAACTAATTATATAGGTTCAGTAACACCATACATCCCAACTCTTTTAACAAATGCGATTCAATGGTGGGATACTGATGGTAACCTTTTAGGTTCTGGGTCTGATGTTTCATATACGCCAACTAATGACACAACAGGTGTTTATATTGTATATGACCAATGTTATACTGGAAGTGGTGGACCTGCAAGTAGTGATACTTCATGGATTTATTTACATGATTTGCCTAATATTAATTTAACAAAAACGGAAATAAACTGTATGAATTCTACTGCAAATGCAATAGCTACTGTTATTGGTGCAGCTCCTTTTCTTTATCAATGGAATGATCCAATGATGCAAACTACGGATACAGCTTCAGGTCTAATTCCGGGTATCTATACAGTCCTCGTAACGGATAGTAATGGTTGTAAAAGGTCCGACTCTATTTTGATTGACTCTGCAGCTTATACACATATTGCCTTTGGTATAGAGACCCTCTGTAATGGGGATAGTTCGGGATCAGCATATATAACAACAATACCTGGAGATACAATTTTTACCTATTTGTGGGATTCTAATGCTGGTTCTCAAACGAATGATACAGCTACAGGTTTGTCCGCAGGTAATTATCAAGTTTACATTACAGATACAATAGGGTGTATTGATACAATAGATGTTACTATAAATGAACCAACGGCAATAGGACTAAATGATTCATTGATTAATCCTCTTTGTAATAGTGATACTAGTGGTAGTATAATTGTGAATGCTTTTGGAGGGACTCCTGGGTATGTATATTCGTGGGGAAATAATCAATTATCAGGTTTAGGCCAAGGAACTTATCCTATTACAGTTATAGATAGTAATAACTGTATTTATACAGATAGTTTTACTTTAATTGATCCAGACCCAATAACACTTGTTTTAGATACTGTTTCAGCTTCATGTGGGCTAAATGACGGTATGGTATGGGCGGTTATTCAAGGAGGAACACCAGGTTATACTTACAATTGGACCCCTGGAGGAATAGGGTTTGATACATTAAATAATGTTGGTACAGGAATGTACTCCTTATTAGTTACTGACACTAATGGCTGTACAGCTTTAGATTCTATTTATGTTAGTGAAGTACCGAATTTTAGCGTTGATTTTTCATTAACACCTAGTTCTGGAGTAGCTCCATTAGAAGTGTTTTTTACAAATAACTCTAATAATTGTATTACATATTTTTGGGATTTTGGAAATGGTGATACTTCAACAGTTCAAAACCCATTATCTGTAATCTACAATACAGACAGTACATATACAATTACTTTAATTGCATGTAATGCGGGGGGTTGTTGTGATACCGTAACCCATACTGTAGTGGTGCAGAGTAATTCAATTTGTTCATTTGCAAATGTATTTACACCAAACGGAGATGGAATGAATGATAAGTTTATTGTTGATTGTGATCAGATTGTTGAATATGAAATTGTAGTGTTTAATCGTTGGGGAAATAAACTGTTTGAATCTAATGATATAAATACTTCTTGGGATGGAACTAATAAAGGAAAAGATGTGCCTGAAGGAACTTACTTTTTTATTATAAAGGCTTTAGGATTAGATGATGTTGTATGGGATAAAAAAGGTTCTGTTTCACTAATTCGATAATATTTATTTGCTATATAAAAAACCGCTTTAAATTTTAAAGCGGTTTTTTTGTATCCTTTTTTAATTTTTTCATTCTATAATATAGAAACGAAAAATTACCTATCCGAATTCAAATAAAATTCGACTTTAAATTTTCGTTTTGGTATCCTGCGCAGTGATACTTTTTTATAAAAGAGAAACCATTTCTCTAATGGGTATTTATTGCCCTAAGGAAAAGTATTGTTTAACTAAAATTTAATATTATGGCAGGAGGAAACTTATCAGCACGACAAAAAATGATTGGAATGATGTATTTAGTACTAACAGCTTTGTTAGCATTAAATGTATCAAAAGATATTTTGGATGCTTTTGTATTGGTAAACGATAGTTTAGAAAATACTGTAAATAATTATACCGAGAAAAATGAAATACTTTATGCAGAATTTAATCAAGCAAAATCTTTTGATCCTAAAAAAGTAACTCCTTTTTGGAAAAAAGCACAAATTGCAAAAGAAAAATCAGCAGAAATTTTAACCTATTTAAAGTCATTACAAGTAAAATTATATCAAGAAACTGAAAAAATTACTGAGCAGCAAGCAGATACGATGTTACTTGAAAATGTTAATGGGAAGGATAATTATGATATACCTACTTACATTATGGTAGGTGAGAATGAAAATCTATCTAAAGGCTTAGCTCAAAAATTAAAGCAAAAATTGATGCAATACAGACAAAGTATGTATGCCCTCTTTAGTGAAGAAGAACAAAAACAGTTAAGTATTGATTTAGATATAGAAGATAAATTAACGAGTTATGGTAAAGAGAGTTGGGAAATGGTAAATTTTTATCATACTCCACTTGCAGCATCAATTACAATCCTTTCTAAGATACAAACAGATGTAAAAAATGTTGAATATGAAGTGGTGAACCAATTATTTAAGTCTGTGGGCAAGAAGGATTTTAACTTTGATACTATTGCGGCAAAAGTTATTCCATCTACTAACTATGTTTTATTAGGAGAAAAATATAAAGCAGATGTTTTTGTGGCTGCTTTTAGCACTACACAAAATCCAGAAATATTAATAGGAGAATATGATTCTACAAACAATGAACTAACTAGTATTTACGATACAGTGTCAGTTAAAAACGGACTAGGAAGCTATCAGGTTACAACTGATAAAGAAGGAATTTTTAATTATCAAGGAGTAATTAAGTTAAAAACTCCTGGGAGTAATGAAGTACAACAATACCCATTTCAATCAGAATACATTGTAGCTAGACCAAGTCTGGTAGTTTCACCTGATCAAATGAATGTTTTTTACATTGGGCCTAAAAACCCAGTATCTGTATCTGTACCAGGGGTTCCTTCAGAAAACATTATAGCTACTATTTCGGGTGCAGGAAATACCATTACAAAAAGATCAAATGGTAAATATGATGTCAAACTTTCGGGAGGATCTCCAAGAAATGTTGAGGTTAGAGTGAGTGCTAAAATGCCAAATAGCGAAATGAGAAGTATGGGGGCAATGCCTTTTGTTGTGAAAAAATTACCGAAACCTTATGCAGAGGTTGGTGATGTTTCAACAATTACATTAAAAAAATCTAAGAATCAGTTACTAGCTTACTCATCGGTTAAAGCAAAGTACGATCCAAGTTTCGCCTTTCAAGGACTTAAACTAAGTGTGGTAAAATTTAAAGTGGAAATATGGAGGGGACAGACGTTTATAAGTGAAAAGAAGGTGGAAGGAAGGTTAATACCGACAAGTATTAAGAATTCTTTTAATAGTTTAAGAAGAAAAGATGTAGTTATTTTTACAAATATTTATGCCAAAGATGTTTCAGGAACAAGGTTGCCTTTAAATGATGTAAGGATAGAGGTTAAATAATGTTATTCAGGAGCAACTTCATCTGCGGCCTCTTCTAATCTAGAAGAGGCTTCTTCTCTTACGGCATTTTCTACAACACCATTAATATTTATTTCGCTAACCCCTGGAACCATTGCTCCAACTTTACAAATAGGTTGATACAATAAAGAAGACTTTTGCATCTCATTATCAATAAAAGAAATTTGCTGATTAATGTTGTTTACAATGTTTAATACAATACCTATTATTAGTGCAAATTTTAAAATACCAAATGCTGAACCTGCTATTTTGTTAACTGTACTTAAAGAAACCATTTTCACTACTTTTTGCAACATTTTTGCGATAAAAAAAACGGCAATTACAATTAAAATAAATGTAATTGCAAATGATAATAAAGGCATCACTTGTTCAGAAATATTAAACATTTCACCTAAATAACTGGCTGATATTGAAGAAAACTTTGCGCCACCCCAAACACCTAAAAAAAGTGCAACTAAAGATGCTACCTCTATTATTAGCCCTTTTTTAAAACCTTTATATGCAGCCCACAACAAAGGTATAATGATTATTATATCAAAATAATTCATAGTGTAAAACTAACTTCAAAAACAAACAATTTAAAAAAAGGGCTATCTATTTATTAAAGTTAGATTGTTTATAGTAAGCCTATATTTAAGTTGTTTATTTTTGCATTATGGAAGAAGAGTTAAAAGAAAAGTGGTTACAAGTTCAAAAAATGGTTTTTAGACGATTTGGAGAGAAATTAGACGAGCAAACCATACTTTTTGTAATTGGCTTGCAAGAGTTAGGGTTGGGGATGAAAACATACAAAAAGGAGGAGAAACTTGACATTATTCATATTGGAGTCTGTACAGTATTAATGCCTTATGGTTATTATAAATTAATAGGAAAGGATGATGAGGGCTGGCCTCATTATAAAAACATAAAAAAACTCCCCAATGATGTAAAAGGGGAGTCTCAAATATTTTATTTGCGTAAAGCAATAATTAACTATTTCAACATATAAAACTATTTAACTTTTATAGTCATATTGTAGTTGTTTTCTTTACTTTTCTGTCTTACCTGCTCAATTTTAATTACTTGATGACCATATAAAGTGTCTGTGTAATATACTGTAGGATTTAATGAGTCTTGAATTTCTTTGTAATAAATAACATCAACATCTAATACTGCAGAGTATTTGAAGTCAAAAATAGCATCTCCAGCTCCGTCAGTTCTAGTTGTTTGATCCATTAAAGCAGAATTTAATATACTTCCAGGCTGACCAGCATCATCTCCGTACCATGCACGAACAATAGCTTTTTTAGCAATCGTTCCATCAGTTTCTTGAACATGCACAATTAGTCTTGGACCTCTATCTTTTTTACAAGAAGTAAAAAGCACGACTAACCCTAAAATGGCTGCAAAAACGTATAAAAATTTAGTATTCATCATTTTCTAATTTTAAGTTATTCAAACCCATATAAGGCATAAATTCTTAATATTGCAATAAACAAATGTAAGAAATAAACATGATAAAGAAAATAATTTATATTCTCTTAGTCGTTATTACGGGATTTAACACTAATTGTTCTGCCCAAAAAAAGAAAAAACAAACAAAGGTTTTGATATCTACGGAATATGGAGACATTAAAATTGTTCTTTATAACGAAACACCAAAGCATAGAGATAACTTTATAAAATTAGTTAAAGAAGGGTTTTATGATGGAACTCTTTTCCATAGGGTTATGAATACTTTTATGATACAAGGAGGAGACCCTGACTCTAAAGAAGCTGTTGAAGGAGCTGCTTTAGGTAATGGTGGCCCAGGATATACAATTCCTGCAGAATTCAATTCAAAATTTATTCATAAAAAAGGGGTTTTAGCAGCTGCAAGACAACCGGACAATGACAACCCTCAAAAGGAATCATCAGGGAGTCAATTTTATATTATGCAAGGTGTAAAATATCC
>CBDUPT010000026.1:0-13931 GCA_965369165.1 uncultured Flavobacteriales bacterium
CAATGGTTTCTTTTATGTTTGCCACTTGAGCTAAAGCTATTGGTTTTCCTTCAGCATTGTTTACAAACAAACCGTTTAATGATAAAGTTTGAATGTGTTGTTGGTTTAGCCTAACAACTAAATCAAAGCTTCGTTCATTTTCATAGATAGAACCAACAGCAGATCCTGCATAAGCAGACTTAATGGTGTTGTTTACATCCTCAACATTAACCTGATGCAGGGCTAGTTTTTTTCTATCAATAACCACACTTAGTTGATTTAACCCATCAGTTTGCTCTACTTTTACATCACCAACGCCTTTTATATTTTGAATTACTGATGCTGTGTTATCGGCTAACGATTTTAATTGTTGTGCATCTTCACCAAAAATTTGAATGGCAATATCAGTTTTTGCTCCTGTCATTAATTCATTAAAACGCAACTGAATAGGTTGTGTAAATTCAAAAGAAGCATCTGAAATAACACTTAACTTTTCTTTCATTTGGTCAATCAAATCTTCTCTATTATCGGCATTTTCCCATTCATCTTTTTCTTTAAGAATAATCATTACATCAGCATCTTCTATTGCCATTGGGTCAGTAGGCACTTCGGCAGTACCAATTTTTGAAACCACATGTTTTACTTCAGAAAAATTATCTTTTAGTATTTTCTCTGCTTTTGTTGAGGTAGCAATACTTTTTTCTAAAGAGCTACCGGGTTCAACAGTCATTTGCATTGCTAAGTCTCCTTCTTCAAGAGTTGGAATAAATTCTGAGCCCATTTTTGAAAAAACAAAAAAGGAAATTACCAATCCGGCAACAGCTATCACCAATATCCTTTTAGGATTATTTAATGCGTATTTTAAGGTTGGTAAATAGCGTTTTTGTAATGCCATTACCATTTTATCCGCAAAAGTTATTTTGTCGCTAATTTTCTTCTTTAAAAATAAAGCCGAAGCAACAGGAACATAGGTTACAGATAAAAGTAGAGAACCCAATATGGCAAAACTTACCGTTTGAGCCATTGGTAAAAAGGTTTTACCTTCAATGCCTTCTAAAGTAAAAATCGGAACAAAAACCACCAAAATAATTAAAACGCCAAAAGCTGCTGTATTGTAAATTTGACCACTAGCCTCCCTAATTTCATTATTCATTTGGAGTGAGGTTAATGTTTTTCCTTTGTGTTTTTTGTGAAGAACGTGTAGTACGCCTTCAACAATAATTACAGCTCCATCTACCACAATTCCAAAGTCGATTGCACCTAAGGACATTAAATTAGCGGAAACTCCTAACATGTTCATTAGAATTAATGCAAACAGCATGGATAAAGGAATAACCGAAGAAACAATAAGTCCAGCTCTGAAATTTCCGAGAAACAATACCAACACAAAAATGACAATTAAGCCTCCTTCAATTAGATTTTTAAGCACAGTGTTAATGGTTTTTCCAACCAAAACAGAACGATCTAAATAAGGGTAAATTTCAATGCCTTCGGGTAGCGATTGTTCTACTAACTTCATTCGTTCGTGCACATTATCTACCGCTTCAGAAGAGTTAGCACCTTTTAACATTAAGGTAATTCCCCCAACAACTTCTCCTTTGCCGTCCATAGTCATAGCCCCGTATCTTTTAGGACTACCTAATTTAACTGTTGCAACATCTTTTACCCGAACAGGTGCCCCTTCATTTTTAATGATGATATTTTCAATGTCATTAAAGTTTTCTGCTCGTCCTTCTACTCTAATGTAAAAAGCCTGGTCGTTTTTTTCGATGTAGCTTCCACCACTGTTATTGTTGTTAGCAGATAGAGCTTGTTCAACATCATTAATGGTAACATTGTATGCCATTAATTGAAGTGGGTTTACACTTACTTCGTACTGTTTTACCAAACCACCAAAACTACTTACTTCAATAATTCCATTTAAGCCAGTTAGTTGTCGTTTTACAATCCAATCTTGTATGGTTCTTATTTCCATAATATCAAATTGTTCTTCGTAGCCTGGTTTTACTTGTAATACATACTGATATATTTCTCCTAACCCAGTTGTAATGGGCATCATTTGTGGTGTTCCAAACTCGGTTGGAATATCTTCTTTAGCAATAGAAAGTTGTTCGGCAACAAACTGTCGAGCCCGCATAATGTCAACATTGTCTTCAAAAACAATGGTAACAACTGATAAGCCGTAACGCGAAATACTTCTAACTTCGGTTACATCTGGAATGTTGGAAACAGCCATTTCTACAGGAAAGGTGATAAATTTTTCTACCTCTTCCGCAGCTAAAGTTTCTGAAGAGGTAACAACTTGAACCTGATTATTGGTAATATCAGGAACAGCATCAACGGCAATATTTCTCAAAGAAAATATTCCGCCTAATATAAGTGCTATAATTAGTAGTAGCACGATTAACTTATTCTTTAGCGAATAAGCAATTATTTTTTCAAACATAGGTGTGATTTTAAAAGTTACTTAATGATTAAAGTGTCTAAATAATTAGACAAAAACATTAAGCAAAAGGTGGGGGTCGAACACTCCAAGCAGTTGAAAAGCTAGAGGATTGATACGGTTCGTCAAGCGGTAAAAAGTGTTGTTTTGATTCTTTTTCCTCAGTTAAAGCAACAGTAAACAGTTTGTTTACGATTACTAAAGCTACAAAATCAACATTAAAAGAAATGTTGGTGTTAGCTTTTACAAGAATATCTTCCATGTCACCTTCTTCGGTAAATTCATGAAAAATTAAAGACAGTATATCAAGAGTTGAGGCACTTTTTGCTTGATGTATTTGTTCGTGTTGAGAGCTATTCAGTTCACTCTTATGAATATGTGGAATAAAATTATGTAACAACATAATTAATGCTGCCAAATAAACAAAACTATATTTTATCAATTTTAACACTATACAAATTTAGTAAAATTAAAAACATACTCGTATGATTTAAATCATAAACTAATGGAGTATCTTTGCTCAATGAATGAACTAGCTCCTTTTTTTGATAAATTTTCTCAAAGCTTTAAGCAAGATAATTTTGTAAAAATCACGTTAAGTAAACCTGCTTATAAAAGTGATGGGTTATTAAACATTTATGTAAGGTTAGTTGAAATTAAGGGAGAACAAATGTTTTCTTTTACTTATCATTATCAAACTAACGACCAGGTAAAAAATTACAATTTAGAAGATGCTCAAACAGAAATAAAAGAGCAATTAAACGGAAAGTTTAGGGCAGCTATTTTATTTACTTTAGAAGAAGACTTTACTATTCAATTATCTAAAAAAGGAAAAGTAAGTACAAGAACAGGTTACCCTAGTTTTAAAAACAAACCTCCTCAAACACACGATAAACCAAAAACTAAGAGAGCAGCTTTAGGTAAGTATTTAACTTTGTTAGGAGTTTGTGATGAAAGCGGAACGGTTATCCCAAAAATGGCGGATAAGTTTAGACAGATAAACAAGTACTTAGAGATAATAGAAGGTTTAATTAAAAACACCAAACTACCTAACGAAGCTCGCATTGTAGATATGGGTTCAGGGAAGGGTTATTTAACTTTTGCTTTGTACGATTACTTGGTTAACCAACGAAAAATTGAAGTAAAAATTACAGGGATTGAGTTAAGGCAAGAGTTGGTTGATTTTTGTAACGAAACTGCCAAAAAGTGTGGTTTTGAAAACTTAAAATTTGAAGCCAAACCTATTGAACAATATACCGAAAAAATAGATGTTTTAATTGCTTTACATGCTTGTGATACAGCTACAGATGATGCCATTTATAAAGGATTAAAATCTAATGCAGAATTGATAATTACAGCACCTTGTTGCCACAAACAAATACGCCAGCAATTAAAAGGAAAGGAGCAAGAAAGCCCTATTTTAAAGTATGGTATTTTTAAAGAACGTCAATACGAAATGGTAACAGATACTATGCGTGCTTTACTAATGGAAAAACACCAATACAACACCAATATTTTTGAGTTTGTATCTAATGAGCATACCCGTAAAAATGTAATGTTGGTTGGTACAAAATCAAAGAAAAAACCAGATACTAAATCGATAGAAGAAAAAATTGAATCGATTAAAAAAGACTACAACATTGAATATCACTTTTTAGAAAAAATATTGGATGTTTGATTAAGTATCAGCTTGGTATTGAGCAGCATTATTTGGAGGGGGGGTGATATAATATAAAAAAGTCTTAAATTTATGTAATGTCATCGAATCATGGGAAACCAACAACATTAGGACAAGAAGCAGTAGGGCAATCGACAGAAACTTCAAAAGGTGGTTTGTGGGGATATAGTAATAATAATGGTGGTTGTGGTGGCTTACTTTTAATTTTTGCTATTCTTATTATTGGATTTGTATTAATGCTAATTTTTGGATGATTGAAAAGGTTTCTTATTTAAGATTTTTATGTGACCCATCACAGTTGGGCTTCCGTTTTGATAAGCCGCAAGTACAATCATTTAACCCGTAACCATCAATTATTCGTTTCATATTTTTTTCAATTCTAGCTGCTCTAGTTTTGGCTTGTTTTGCTCCAGCAAAATGTAACAAATAGCCTCTTTGTCTTCCCGGTGTTAATGCTTCAAAAGCAGTTTTAAATTCAGGATTTTTGATAAATTTTTGAGTTAGTTCTTCAGGCACATTAAACTCTTCTGTTTTTTTAGGAGCTATCTTTAATCCTGTTTTTTCAACTTCAATGGCTTCAAAAATATAAGCTTTAATGGTAGTTTTTAAATCAATTATTTCTTGTGTATTGGCAAATCGAATTTGTCTGCCCGATTGTACGTTTTCCGTTTGTTGAATTAAAATTTTATTAGCATCATTTAATAAGGCTCCTTTGTGAAACATAATGGCACAGTAATTTTTAAAGCTATGAATTAAAACAATGTTGCTTTTGTTAAAAGTATAACAAGGATGCATCCATTTAAAATCTTCTACTAAACCACAGTCAAGAATGATTGAGCGAAGTAAGCTTAATTCTTCTTGCCATTTTTTGGTATTATCTAAAAATTCATCAACCTTTGGGTTCATAGTTTCAACACAATTTGAAGTAGAATCAAATATACTGAAAACCCTTATTGAAATAAATTTTAGTTGTGGTGAGTTTGAAAAATTTCTATCACATCATTTGGAGGCAACATTCCTTTTTCAGAAGCTAAAATTCGTTTTACTACCTCATTAATTGCAACAGGGTTTAAACCCATTTTCAGCCCTAAATTTTTGCAGAAATCTATTTCTTTGTCATGATGATTAGCATCAACACCCATTAATAAGAGCAAACGATAAAATTGAGTAATACGATCTATTTCTTTGTTTTGCGGATTAAATGCTATGGGGTTATCTTTTATATGCTGTAATTCTACGGGAGTAATTCCCATTGTCATAGCTACAGAATTAATAAACTGTGTTTCCATAAAAGAAACATTATTATCTGCTTTGCTCAAGGCAATTAATCTTGTAATAAACTTAGTTTTTCTTGATGTTGATTGTCCATTAAATGCGGTTTATTAATTCCGTATAAAGTGCTGTTAATTGTGGTTCAGCAACTGCTGCTGCCTCTAAAATTTCTGATAAAGCAACTGGAGCTAAATTCTCAGGGTCGCACTCATCTGTTAATACTGAAATGGCACAACAAGGTAAATTCATATGATTGGCAACAATAACTTCTGGCACTGTGCTCATTCCAACAGCATCTCCACCTAACATCCTAATCATGCGGTATTCAGCTCTAGTTTCTAGATTTGGGCCAGAAACAGGAACGTAAACACCTTCGTGTAATTGAATGTTTTTTTCTTTAGCAATCACTCTCAATGTATCATTTAATTGATGAGAATAAGGCTCACTCATATCTGGGAAACGAGGGCCAAAATCATCATTATTTTTTCCTCTTAATGGGTTGTCAGGATACATGTTAATGTGATCAGTAATCAACATTAACGAGCTTTTTTTGTAAGCTAAATTTACAGCCCCAGCAGCATTAGAAATTAATAATTTTTGCACTCCAATTAATTTCATTACGCGAATAGGGAAAGTAATTTCTTTCATATTATACCCTTCGTAATAATGAAAACGACCTTGCATTACCAATACTTTCTTAGAACCAATAGTTCCGTATATTAATTTACCATTGTGAGACTCAACTGTAGAAACAGGAAAGTGAGGAATTTTATCATATTCAATTTCTTTAATGATGTTAATTTCAGACACTAAGCCTCCTAAGCCTGTTCCTAAAACAATTCCAATTTCGGGAGCATCAACGCCCTCGTTTTTTAAATAATTTACTGTTTCGTTTAATTGATTTTCCATGTGTTTTATATAAAAAAATATCCCGCCATTTAGGCGGGATAAAGATATAAGATATTTTATATAGATTCCGTGTCAAGCACGGAATAATTCGGCTAATCACACTAAAGGTGTGAAGCCTCATTAATTTACAGTTCTACCTTTCGCTTTTTTGCTTGAAGTCTTGTAATCTTTTACTTTTTTTAATTCAAACTTTAGGTATGCTCCAGCTCCCCCTGGCATTATGTAATAAGTTTTTCCTCCAAAATTAATTTTACCTTTACCATTTTTCCAATCTGCACCCATTAAATAATATTTCCCTCTATTATTTGGATCACCAAAAACTAAGTACTGATCATCTGATTCAAAAAAGCTAACAGCAATTTTGTTTCCGTCAATTACTTTAACACATACTCCTGGAGTTTTTCCATCAACAGTAATGTTGTCTAAGCTTGCAGATTGAGAAACTACTAATTTACCATCTTCATCTAATTCTTGTGCATCTTGTGCTTTTTCACCTCTTTGAAGCATGATGTCATCTGAAATATAAAATTGCATTTTTTTCAATTTAGCCTCATCTAAATTATACGTTTTTCTAACCGAGTTAGAAAAAGGGGTTAAAGATTGACAAGAACTAAAAAGTGTAATTGCCCCTATAGACAATATGAATAATGCTTTATTTACTGTTTTTGTGTTCATTTTATATAGTTTTAAAACCGTTCATTAACAATAATTGTTCCAAACAAAAGTATTTAAATTTCTTAACTAATTAGCAAATTACATCCACGGATATCACTGTTATCAAATCTCCCTAAAACTTCAAATGCACTATCTTCAAATTGTTTTCCTAAGTCTTGTGTTGCAATAAAACTACAAGAATAAATGTTGGCTAAATCTATCACATTAATACCACCAGTTTTGTTATATGATAGTATATTAAAGGGATCATTAATATCCCTAATTTTAATTTTCATCCAATTAGGCGTGTAAAATATACCATTACCTTTGCTATAAGCCTGTGATAATAGTTCCGTCATTCCGTATTCTGAGTGAATATGGGTTGTATTAAAACTCTTTTTGTATATGCTGTGAAGTTCTTCTCTTGTTAATTCTTCTCGCCTGCCTTTCATACCTCCTGTTTCCATAATTATAACATCACTTAGGTCAATTTTATATTTTTCAGCTAAATCTAACAAAGCGAAAGAAACCCCAAAAAGTATCGTTTTTTGCTTCTTTTTAGTCAATAAATGCAAGTTTTCTAGTAAAAACTCTTCGTTTTTTAGGAAAAACCCACTTTTTGGATGGTTTGATTTTTTAATTAAATCATCCATCATATATATTAAAGAAGAACCTTCTCTTTCCATGTAAGATGGTAGTAAGGCTAATACACAGTAATCTTCTATTTCACCATAAAATTGTTTAAAAGCTTGGCTATAGCTTTTTTCATAAAGAGAAATATCTTTTACAAGGTGTTTGCTTTGATTTTGTCCAGTAGTCCCACTACTTAAAAAAGTAGTTTGCTCTTTAAAATTAGTTGTTTTTATAGGATGAGATTTAAAAAATTCAATAGGTAAAAAAGGGATTTTATTAATGTTGTCTATTTTATTTACATCAATATTTAAATAATTACAGAATGATTGATATATGAGGTTGTTAGCATATTGGTATCGGAATATTTCTAAAGAAACTTCGTTAAACTCATGTTCAGTGTTAATGGTAAATATTTTATTAATTAAGCTCAAATAATTTATTTGTAATTTTATCTAATGCAATCAGGTGTAAAAATAGCTATTATATTATTTTCTTTCATTCTAGTTTTTGGATGTAAGAAGAAAGAACCTACACCTGTTCCTCCAACCATTACATTTAAAGAAGCTTATTTATCAGATGATAATAGTTATAGTATCATAAAATTTGAATTTTATGATGGGGATGGAGATTTAGGGTTAAAACAAGGAGAAAATACTGGAGCGTTTGAGTATAACCTATATGTTGATTATTATGAAAAAATAAATGGAGTGTGGGTTTTAAAGTCGCCAATAGTTAGGTTTGATGTTGACGAACAGAAGTATGATACTACTTTTTTACACACTCGTATTCCATTTATAGAAAATGAAAATAAAGATGCCTTAGAAGGGGATATGGAAGTTGATTTGTTGTTTCACCCAGCATTGTATGCTAACCCACAAGCAGACACTATAAAGTATGAGTTAACACTTTTGGATAGGGCTTTACAAAATAGTAATAAGATTACTACTTCAGAATTAATCGTTAATTAGTTCGCACCGTTCTTGTTTAAGAACCTTATATTAAAAGTAAAATGTTAGGGCTAAAGTTCATTTTCAAACTCACAATTTTCATCATCTAAATCTGTTTCAATAGTGTAATGTTCGAAGTGATGTTGAGCTAATATTTCTTTTATTTTAGATTTTAAAAATTTGAGTTCATTAAAATCATTAAGCTTTCCAACTTTCACATGGGTAGTGAAAACATGGTGCTCTCCATCTAATGACCAAATATGAGTATCATGAGCTGATACAACTCCTTTAACAGCCAATATCTCACTAATAATTTCCTCTTTATTAATCTCTTTTGGTTTACCTTGAAGAAATATAAATAGGGTTTCTTTTAGCTTTTTAATACTATTCCAAAGTATATAAAGAGTAATTATTACAGAAAGTGCAGGATCTAAGTAAGCTATTTCTTTAAATTGTAAAACTATTGCAACGATTAAAATTGCTACCCATCCTAAAACATCCTCTATTAAATGCCATGAAACTACTCTTTCGTTCATACTTTTTCCGGTGCTTAGTTTCCATGCAGCATAACCATTAACAGCTATTCCTAAAAAAGCAAACCACATCATTCCAGCAGCATCAGGTATTTCAGGGTTAATAAAACGATCAATAGTCTCTATAATAGCATAAATTCCACCAGTAATTAAAACCACACAGTTTATTAAAGCACCAAATAAGGAAAATCTTCGGTATCCATACGAGTATTTTTTATTAGCAGCTTTGTTTGACTTTTCTTGAAGATACCATGCTGTACCTAAAGATAAGCTGTCTCCCATGTCGTGTATAGCATCGGCAATAATCGCCATACTATTAACATACATCCCAGCAAAAACCTCTATAATGGTAAATGCTAAGTTTAAGAAAAAAGCAACTTTTAGGTTTTTGTTAGCGTGATGATGTGAGTGGTTGTGTCCCATTATAAAAAAAGCTCCGATAATTCGGAGCTTTTAATTATTATAAATTCAATAAAACTTCGTCTGGTTCTTTACCTCCAAATATAATTTTAGAAGGGTTTTCTATCATTTCCTTAATTGCTTTTAAGAACCCAACAGATTCTTTACCATCAATAATTCTGTGGTCATAGCTTAAAGCTAAGAACATTATTGGCCTAATTTTAACTTCACCATCTATAGCAACAGGTCGTTCAACAATGTTATGCATTCCTAAAATAGCACTTTGTGGAGGATTAATAATAGGAGTACTTAACATACTTCCAAAAACACCACCATTTGTAATGGTAAATGTTCCACCTTCCATATCAGCAATATCTATTTTACCATCACGAGCTTTAATCGCTAAACGCTTAATTTCAGCTTCAATTTCGGCTAAACTCATTTGCTCGGCATTTCTTACTACTGGAACCCTTTAGGAGAGCTAACTGCAATACCAATATCAGCAAAATCATGGCTAATCATATAGTCCCCATCAATCATAGAATTTACTGCTGGGAATTGTCTTAATGCTTCAGTAACAGCTTTAGTGAAGAAAGACATAAAACCTAAGTTTACACCGTGCGATTCACTAAATTTTTGCTTGTACTTTTTACGCAAATCCATTACAGGCTTCATATCTACTTCGTTAAAAGTAGTTAGCATTGCTGTTTCGTTTTTTACAGAAACTAAACGAGATGCAATTTTTCTACGTAACATGCTCATTTTCTTAGATTCTTCTTCACGAGTTCCTCCCCACCCAATCATTGCATCAGCATTAACTCCACTTGTTAAATAAGCTTCTATATCTGCTTTGGTAATTTTTCCATTACTTCCAGAGCCGTTAATTTTTGTTGCGTTAACACCGTTTGCAGCAATCATTTCTTTAGCAATAGGTGTAGCTTTTACATCTTTTGCACGACTACTTGCAGGCATAGGGTTAGGAACAACTTTCTCATTTTTCTCTTCAACTACTGGCGTTTCCTCAACAGTTTCGCTTCCACCTGAAACAAAATCAGCAGGAGGTTCAGCATCTGTATCAATCAAACAAACTACTGCTCCAACAGCAACAGCATCACCTTCTTCTGCTTTTAGTGTAATAATTCCACTTTCTTCAGCAGGTAATTCTAAGGTTGCCTTGTCAGAATCTACTTCTGCAATTGCTTGGTCTTTTTCTACATAATCTCCATCTTCAACTAACCATTGAGCAATTTCTACTTCTGTAATCGATTCTCCCGGTGAGGGAACTTTCATTTCTAAAGCCATAATTCTTATTTATTTGTTTAAGAGTTAAGATCGCTTCGCTTTTAAGAAGTTAGACTCAAGACTATTTTTAAGTCTTATTTCTCGTATCTTATTCTCTAATGTCTTTTTTCTAATTTGTTACTAATGCAAATTTAAAAACTCTATCTAAAATATCATTGTGTCTAACTGCGTGAGCTTTTGATGAACCCGTTGCTGGGGCACCACTTTCAGCTAAGGTAACTTGTTGTAAGTTAACAGAAGTGAAATGACGTAGCATGTGGGACCAAGCACCCATATTTTCAGGTTCTTCCTGCGTCCAGATATAATTTTTAGCGTTTTTATATTTAGCAACAATTTTATCTAACTGTTTTTGTGGTAAAGGGTAAAGTTGTTCTACACGAACTATTGCCATATTATCAGCACCACCAACTTCTTCTTGTTTTGCTAATAAATCGTAATAAAACTTACCAGTACAAAAAACTACTGTATTTACATTTTTTGCAGTTGCATTAGCATCATCAATTACTTCTTGAAAACTGCCTTTTGCCATTTCATCTATTGTAGATACACATTTAGGTAAACGCAATAAACTTTTAGGAGTAAATACTACTAATGGTTTACGGAATTTTCTATGTAATTGTCTTCTTAATAAGTGGAAGTAATTAGCAGGAGTACTAGCATTAGCAACCTGAATATTTTCTTCAGCACATTGCTGTAAAAAACGTTCCATTCTACCGCTTGAGTGTTCTGCACCTTGTCCTTCATAACCGTGAGGTAATAGCATTACCAACCCGTTTTGAGTCTTCCATTTTTCTTCTGCAGCAGTTAAAAGTTGATCAATTACAATTTGAGCTCCGTTAAAGAAATCTCCAAATTGTGCTTCCCAAATCGTTAATCCATTAGGAGTAGCCATAGCATAACCATATTCAAACCCTAAAACTCCATACTCTGATAATAATGAGTTGTAGATATGAAAATCGGCTTGCTTTTTAGATATGTTTTTTAATGGTACATATTCTTCCTCAGATTCTTCTACTTTAACAACTGCATGTCTGTGTGAAAATGTTCCTCTTTCAACATCTTGTCCAGAAATACGTATCGGATGACCTTCTTCTAACAATGTAGCATAAGCTAATAATTCTCCAGTAGCCCAATCTAACCTATCGCCTTCAGTAATCATGTTTAAACGATCAGCAAAAAGCTTGTTTATTTTTCTAATAAATGTTTTGTCTTCTGGGAGTGTTGCAATTTTTTTACCTAATGCTAATAACTTCTTTTTATCGTATCCTGTTACTGGAGATTTATCAAATTCTCCTGGTTTGCAATAAGAATAATCTTTCCAAGTATATTTTAAGAAATGAGTAACTGAAGCTTTTTCAATTTGCTTAGCATCACTTAAATAATCTTGTAATACGGTATCAAATTCTTTTTGTATTGCTTTTGCATCTGCATTAGTAATTACTTTTTCGCCAATTAACTTATTTAAGTAAATGTCTCTTGGGTTTAAATGTTTACCAATTGCTTTGTATAATAAAGGTTGAGTAAAACGAGGTTCATCGCCTTCGTTGTGTCCATATTTACGGTAACCTAATATATCTATAAAAACATCTCTATGAAATTCTTGCCTATACTCAATTGCAAATTGAACAGCTTGAATAACAGCTTCAACATCATCACCATTTACATGTAATACTGGTGACAAAGTTACTTTTCCAACATCTGTACAATAGGTACTAGATCTTCCATCCAAATAATTGGTAGTAAAACCAATTTGGTTATTTACTACAATATGAATTGTTCCACCAGTTCTATAACCATCTAATTGAGCCATTTGAATTACTTCATAAACAATTCCTTGTCCTGAAATGGCAGCATCTCCATGAATTAAAATAGGTACAATTTTACTTTCATCATGTAAATAGGTATCAATTTTTGAACGGGTAATTCCTTCAACAACAGGGTCAACAGTTTCTAAATGGGATGGGTTTGGAGCTAATGTCATGTGAACATCGTGTCCATTGTCGGTAGTAATGTCACATGAATATCCTAAGTGATATTTTACATCTCCATCAAAAATATTGTCTTCGTATTCTTTTCCTTCAAACTCACTAAAAATTGCTTTGTAAGTTTTGTTAAAGATGTTGGCTAAAACATTTAATCGACCTCTATGAGCCATTCCAACAATAAATTCTTTAATTCCGATATCAGCTCCACGCTCAACTATAGCATCTAAAGCAGGAATTAAAGCTTCGTTTCCTTCTAATGAAAAACGTTTTTGTCCAACAAATTTTTTGTGTAAAAATTGCTCAAAACCAACAGCTTGACTTAATTTTTTGAGTACATGTTTTTTATCGTCAGTAGTAAGTTGTAATCTGTTTTTTAGTTCAATTTTGTTTTGGATAAAAGCTACTTGCTCAGGTTTTCGGATGTAAGTATATTCAATACCAATAGATTGACAATAAGTTTCCTCAAGATGAGCAATAATGTCTTTTAGTTTAGCTGAACCAATCCCAGTTTCGTTTCCTGCTTGAAAAACAGTTTCTAAATCTGCTTGTTCTAAACCAAAATGTTCAAGAGCTAAAGTTGGCTCATATTGTCTTCTGGTTCTAACAGGATTAGTTTTGGTAAATAAATGACCTCGAGAGCGATAACCATTTATTAAGTCTAAAACTTTAAATTCTTTATCAAACCCTTCGGGAACATCTGTGTCGTAATTTTTACGAGCAAATTCAAATCCTTCGAAAAATTTTTTCCATCCTTCCTCAACTGAATTGGAGTCATTTAGGTACTGTTGGTAATAATCTTCGATTACTGCTCCATCAGCATTACTCAAATAGGAATGTTTGTCCATGCCTTGTTTTTGAAATTTAATGTACAAAGTAAATAAATATATAGGTATATCAGTAATAATTTTAGTCGATTATTTTATATCCTAACTTTTGATATCGTAAATTTGCTTTCAAATTAAGATAAATGAGTGATAAAATAGTAGAGTTAGATGAGGTTGTAATTAAATTTGCTGGCGACTCAGGAGATGGGATGCAGTTAACTGGTTCTCAGTTTAGTAACACCACTGCTTTTATCGGAAATGACCTAGCTACTTTCCCTGATTTTCCTGCTGAAATTAGAGCTCCTCAAGGAACTGTTGCAGGAGTTAGTGGGTTTAAAATTCAATTTGGAAATCAACAAATATTTTCTCCTGG
>CBDUPT010000027.1:0-13918 GCA_965369165.1 uncultured Flavobacteriales bacterium
ATTAATTATAGTCAACAGTATTATAAGTTTAAGGTAGCTCAAACAGGCATTTATAGAATTGATTCAACCACTTTAGCTAACTCAGGAATTCCTATAGCAACATTAAACCCAAAAAATATACAAATTTTTGCTCGGGGAACTGAAATTCCTATTTATATAGAAGGAGAGGTAGATAATACATTTGATGGGACTGATTTTATAGAGTTTTACGCAGAGAAAAATGATGGTTGGAATGAATCACAATTTTATGGAGGTTCAAATAATCACCCCAATCCATATTATAGTTTAATAAACGATACGATTAATTATTTTATAACTTGGAACAGTAGCACTTCAAATAATCGACTATTAATAGAAACCGATACAAATTTCACTGCTTACACACCAATCCCCTCATTTGATAAAGAGAATATTCAGTTTTATAATGCTAAATACTTTGATGGAGAGACAAACTCCGTAGGAGGAACATCTTTTGGTTATGTTCCTACTGAAGGGTGGTTTGATAATGAGTTTGATGCTTTTAGTCCTTGGTATCCAGATTTTAAAACTAAAAATTTAGCTACACAAAATGTATATAATTTAGGAGGTAATGCCACCGTTAAAGCAGTGGTTTTGGGTGAGTCCGATTATGCAAACTTGGCATTGGATCATCACCTTAGAGTTTCATTAGGAAGTAATGTTATGGACAGTATTTTTGGAGGATATCAAAAAATTGATATTCAAATGACTATTCCTGTTGGTGATTTAGGAGCTACTACTACACCAATAACATTTCAAATAATTAATGATTTAGGATCTAGTGCAGATAGACAAACATTAGCTTATGTAAACATAACTTATCCACACACTCCAAACATGGAAGGATTAACAGAGTATAATAATTTCTATATTTCTGATCACCCTACTGAAACAAAATCATATTTAAATTTTACAAATTTTAATAATTCGGGAAATGTATTGTTTTATGATTTAACTAATGGTAAAAGAATAGATGTTGTTCAATCTGGAACTAATTTTAAATGTTTAGTCCCAAATTCTTCTTCAAATAAAAAGTGTTATGTTAGTTCAGTTGGTCAGGTTAACAATGTTTTGAGCATTACTCCTGTAAATGGTTCGGGTAATTTTACTGATTATTTAGCTAGTCAGATAGATACAGCATTTATAATTGTTGCCCACCCTAAATTAATGTCAGAAGCGAATGATTATGCTAATTATCGTTTAAATATTGGTGCTGGAAATAACCCTCAAAACGCTATTGTTTTTAATATAGAAGAGCTATATGATCAATTTGCTTATGGTATAGAAAAACATCCTTATGCTATAAGAGGATTGTCTGATTTTATTGCGGACAATTGGACATCCACACCACATTATTTATTCTTAATGGGGAAATCTATAAAAAATAAAGATTCAAGAAAAAATCTTCAAGCATTTACTGAAAACTTAGTTCCAAGTTATGGTAACCCTGCATCAGATAATATGTTAACTTCAGGATTAAATGGCACTAATTATGAGCCTTTATTTCCTACAGGAAGATTAGCAGCAAAATCAGGTATAGAAGTTACATGGTATTTAAATAAAATGAGTCAGCATGAAAACCCTCCAGCTTTGAGTCCAACTTCAAGTAACGAATGGATGAAGCAGGCACTTCATTTTGGTGGAGGAACATCATTGTCAGAATCTTTAGGGTTTATGGCTAATCTTAATAGTTATAAAAACACTTATGAAGATACTTTGTTTGGTGGGAATGTAATTTCTTTTTCAAAAAGCTCTACTGCACCAATTCAAAATGTTTTATCAGATTCTATAAAAAGCTATATTGCTTCTGGTGTTTCGTTAATGACCTTTTTTGGTCACGCTTCTGCAACAGGAGGTTTTGACCAAAATATTCAAGACCCACAATTTTGGTATCCCCAAAATGGAAAATACCCACTTTTATTAGGCTTATCCTGTTTTACTGGAGATATTCACGGAACTGATGGGAATAGTACGAGTGAAGATTATGTGATTATTGACAATCAGGGAGTTATTGGATTTATTGCTTCTGTAGATTTAGGGGTTTCTTCATATTTACATTTGTATGCGTCAGAATTTTATAAAAACATATCCTACAAAAATTATAAAGGAAGTATAGGTAATACGATTAAAAACACTATTGTTTCTACTCAAGGAGGTTTTTTTCAAAATGTAACAGCATCTTCAGTTACACTCCATGGTGATCCATCTTTAAAATTAAATGGGTTTGATATGCCAGACTATATGATTGAAGCTCCAACAATTACTTTTGCCCCTTCAGTAGTTACTTCAGACTTAGATTCATTTAATGTAAATGTAGTTGTATCAAATTTAGGGAGAGCAATAAATGACTCTATTATTTTAGAATTAGTAAGAGATTTTCCAGAGCAAGCTTTTGCTGATACTACCTATATTAAAGTCTTTTCAGGAACAAAATTTAAAGACACCTTAACTTTCACTTTGCCAGTAGATGTTGTAAGAGGTTTAGGATTGAATAATTTCACCATTACTGTTGACGCAATAAATGCTGTAGCTGAAAGTTTTGAAACAAATAATACGGTAACAAAATCTTTAAATATTCAATCAGGAGAAATAATTCCTATTTACCCTTATGAGTTTATGATAGTTCCGAATCAAGGAATTACATTAAGCGCATCAACAGCTTTCCCATTCGAACCAGCTAAAAATTATGTGTTTGAATTAGATACCACGGATTATTTTAATAGCCCTATAAAACAAACTACGACTATTAATCACTCTGGAGGAATTGTTTCTTGGACACCAACTTTATTACAAAATATGCCAGATAGTATGGTTTATTTTTGGCGTGTTAGTAAAGATTCTATAAATCCTTCGGGATATAATTGGAGGTTGCGATCATTCCAACATATTCCGAGTAAAGAAGGGTGGGAGCAAGATCATTTCTTTCAATTTGAAAATGATAATTTACAATTTGTTAATCATAATAGAAATAATTGGAAATGGGAATTTGTAAATGATGTTAAACTTTTAAGAGGGACGACTTATGGCGCTGCAGAATGGAGTGAATTAAATAAAATTTCTGCATTTATTGATGCAGATTTATTAGCAAAAAATGGGTGGTTAACGACAACTGCTCTTCATGTTTCAGTGTTAGATTCATTAACATTAGAACCATGGTCAGCCGATGATAAAAATATGGGGCAAGCAAATACAAATGGCTTTAATAACAGCTCTACGAGACACCAATTTATTTTTAGGTACAATAATCCAGCACAAATGACTGGGATGGAGAATATGTTAGCAGATTCTGTGCCGAATGGCTACCATGTATTAATTTGGACTTGGCACTTCAAATCATTTCCAGGCTATACACCTATGCCTGCAAGTTTAAAAGCAGAGCTCGCAAACATGGGGGCTAATCAGATTGCTGCTATTCAAGATTCTTTACCTTTTTTATTATATCATCAAAAAGGTAATGCTTCAGCTAATATTGAAGTGATAGGAGATTCAATAAATCACAAAAACATACAGCTTTCAAAAACGTTAACTACTAATGCAAATTATGCAAATGTATATTCACCTATTATAGGGCCAGCAACACGTTGGGATTCACTTTCATGGAGAATGAGTTCTCTTGAATTGCCAACCTCACAAGATAGTTCAGTTTTAAATGTAATTGGAATTGATACTTTAGGGAATGAGACAATAGTTATAGCGAATCTACCAACGGATTCTTTAGAGATTCGATTAACAAATACGATTGATGCAAATACTTATCCGTACTTAAAATTGAATGCTTATTTATCTGATGATTCATTATTTACAGCTCCTCAATTGGACCGTTGGCATGTAACATATGGTGATGTTCCTGAAGCAGCATTAGATCCAAATATTCATTTCTCACTTCAAAATGACACTGTTCAAGAAGGTCAGGATATAACAGTAGAAATTGCTATCAAAAATATTAGTAGATATGATATGGATAGTTTATTAATTTCATTTGCAGTCTTAGATAAAAATAATCAAACTCATTATTTACCTTACCCAAGACAAAAGCCATTATTAGCAGATAGTGTAATAATTGCTAAGATGACTTTTTCTAGTTATGGTTATCCCGGTTTAAATAGTTTATTGGTAGATGTAAATCCAAATAATGATCAATTAGAAAAATACCATTTTAATAATGTGGCTCAAATCCCATTTTATGTTGGTGAAGATGAAGTTAACCCAATATTGGATGTAACATTTGATGGGGTTCATATATTAGATGGAGATATAGTTTCGCCAAAAGCAGAAATTGTTATTGAACTAACCGATGAAAATCAATATTTAATGCTGGATGATACTTCTGATTATTCAGTATATATTACTCCTCCAGGAGGAACAGAAAAACGTGTATATTTTTATGAAAGTAATCAAGAAAAAATGCAATTTATTCCTGCCTCTTTACCTAGAAATAATTCAAAAATAATTATGCAGGGAGAGTTTCCAGTTGATGGAGAATATCAATTAAGGGTGCAAGCATCTGATAGAACCGATAATAATTCTGGAGACATTGATTATACTATAGGGTTTGAGGTAATTAATAAATCTACAATAACCAATATTGTAAATTATCCAAATCCATTTACCACATCAACAAGGTTTATTTTTACGTTAACTGGGAGTGAAATTCCTGAAATATTTAAAATTCAAATCATGACTATTACTGGTAAGGTTGTTAGAGAAATACACAAGGATGAGTTAGGTTTAATCCATATAGGCAGAAATATTAGTGAGTTTGATTGTGATGGAACCGATACTTATGGCGATATATTGGCAAATGGAGTTTATTTATATCATGTTATTACTAAAATTAACTCTCAAGATATTGAGCATAGAGATACATCTGCAGATAGTTATTTTAAGAAAGGTTTTGGTAAAATGTATCTATTTAGATAATTACCTTACACAATAAAAGCTAACACTTTACTGTTTACAATTCAACGGCAAATGCCATATTCATGGTTATGCTAAGTCGTATTTTAGCTATCATTCAACTTAAACTATAAAGATGTTAAATAATTTTTTATTACAAATGACGGTGGGCAATGAAGCAGTGCTTGAAACAGCTGATGCTATTGTTCCAGAAGAAAAAACATTAAGCGTATGGGAATTGGTGACCTCTGGAGGAATAGGAGGAGCTGTAATTATGATAACGCTTCTAGTATTGTCAGTTATTGCAGTTTATATTATTATTGAGCGATTTTCAGCGATAAAAAAAGCCAGCAAGGAAGATGCTAATTTATTAAATCAGGTAAAAGACCATATTTTAGAAGGTAAAATTGATGCCGCTAAAAGTGTATGTGCGGCTAATCAATCACCAATTGCTAGAATGATAGAAAAAGGAATCTCTAGAATTGGTAAACCTTTACAGGATATTGGTACTGCTGTTGAAACAACAGGGAAACTAGAGTTAAACAAACTAGAGAAGAACCTTTCTACACTTGCTACTATTTCTGGAGCAGCACCAATGATTGGTTTTTTAGGAACAGTTATAGGAATGATTCTAGTTTTTCATGAAATGGCATCAGGTGGCGGAGGAGTTGATTTAAATACTCTTTCTGAAGGTATATTTACTGCAATGATGACAACTGTAGCAGGTTTGGTTGTAGGGATTATAGCTTATATTGGATATAATACTTTAGTAGCCAAAGTAGAGAAAATAGTTTTTGTAATGGAAGCTAGAACAACAGAATTTTTAGATATTTTACACGAACCTGCAGTATAATGGCAATTAGATCAAAAAATAGAGTAAGCACTAATTTCAATATGTCGAGTATGACGGATATAGTGTTTTTGCTATTGGTATTTTTTATTATAGCATCGACATTGATTAGTCCTAACGCGTTAGAGGTGTTGTTGCCCAAAGCTACTTCTAACCCTACACCGCAGCCTCAAACAGTTAACGTAAGTATTACCGAAGATTTAAAATACTTTGTAAATAAAGATGAGGTTGCTAAAGAAGAAATTGAGAATTATTTATTAGCTCAGGTAGAAGGAGAGGAAGAGCCTGGTGTTATTTTAAGAGCTGAAAAATCGGTGCCAATAGAAAATGTGGTAGTAATAATGGACATTGCAAACCGGAATAAATTAAAATTAGTTTTAGCAACAACTCCTAAATGATTACTTTGTCACCCTGATCGGAGTCGAAGGGTAAGGGGTGTGTTACTGTAGAAATAATTTTTAAACTTAATTTATGCAATCTTATAACAATTGCATCTATAAACCAAAATGGAACTAGTACAAGATAAAAATAGCAGAAAAGGGTTGATTGGGACAATATTGTTTCACTTGCTTTTATTATTGTTGTTTCTCCAGTTTGGGATGACTTATCAAGACCCACCTCCACCTAATCCAGGTGTAATGAGAATAAATTTTGGTGATGCTGGAGGAGGAAGTCCTTCAGAAGAAAACTCTGAAGCCAGTGAATCAGCAAGTAGTTCTTCTAATAATTCTGAAAGTACAGAATCATCTTCTGCAAGTGCAGACGAAAATGTACAAACTACTACTAATGAAACAGTAGAAATGAATGCTTCACCAAATAATAGTAATAACGAAACTACTGAAACCCAAGAAACCAGTGAGCCATTAAATGAAGCCCTTAATAATGCATGGAACAACAATAACAGTAATAATGAAAGTTCCACTAGTGATTCTAATGGGGATAATAATTCTAATAACAGTAATGGGAATGGTAACACCAATGGGAATAGTAATGGACCATCAAGCGGTATAAACTATAGTTTAGGAGGAAGAGGGAAAGTTAGTTTTAAAAAACCCAACAACCCAACTCAAGAGGACGGAACAGTAGTAGTAGATATTGTTGTAGATAAGTATGGAAAAGTAATAAAAGCAACACCTGGAGCTAGAGGTTCTACCACCACCAATCCAACACTGTACAAGCAAGCTAAAGAAGCAGCATTAAAAGCCAAATTCACTAAGAAGCTAGATGCACTTACCGATCAAAAAGGGACAATGACTTTTGTTTTTATTTTGAATTAATGAAATTCTATTTTGTTTTTCAAAATAGTAAATTGAATTATCCCGTACTTGATACGGGATCTTTACATTTGTAAGAGGATGACCTATCAAGAAACTTTAGATTATTTATTCCAACAGTTACCAATGTACCAAAGGGTAGGTAATGCAGCTTACAAAACTGATTTGCAAAACACCATTGAACTCTGTGAAATTTTAGATAACCCTCAATACAAATTTAAATCTGTTCATATAGCAGGAACTAATGGTAAGGGCTCTACTTCTCATATGTTAGCTTCTGTTTTGCAAGAAGCAGGATATAAGGTTGGATTATATACTTCCCCTCATTTAAAAGACTTTAGAGAACGAGTTAAGATTAATGGTGAGATGATTAGTGAAGAAGGTGTTATTGATTTTGTTAATCGTTTTAAAACTCAATTTGAACAAATTAACCTTTCTTTTTTTGAATGGGCTGTTGGGTTAGCATTCGATTATTTCGCTAAACAAAAAGTTGATATTGCTGTTGTTGAAACTGGATTAGGCGGTAGGTTAGATTCTACCAATATTGTTACTCCAGATCTTTCTATAATTACTAATATTGGGTTGGATCATACTCAATTTTTAGGAGATACTCTGCTGAAAATTGCTACAGAAAAAGCAGGGATAATTAAAACTAATGTTCCTGTTGTTATTGGAGAAACACAAGGGGAAACACAAGAAGTATTTATAAAAGCAGCAAAGGAACAAATTGCTCCAATAGTGTTTGCTGACCAACAAAATAAACAAGTTCTTGAGTGTGATTTAAAAGGATTGTACCAACAAAAAAATGTACAGACAGCAATAATAGCTATCAATCAACTGCAAAATAAAGGATGGGCTATTACAGATAAGAATATAAGTATTGGGATGAAAAATGTAGTGAATAATACAGGTTTGATGGGGCGTTGGCAAATACTACAAAACCACCCAACTATAATTTGTGATACAGGGCATAACGAAGCAGGTATAACGTATATTACCCAACAATTAAAACAAGAGAGATATCATAAATTACATTTTGTTTTTGGTGCTGTAAATGATAAGTCAATATTCTCTATTTTAAAATTATTACCTAAAGATGCAACATATTATTTTTGTGAAGCTAATATTCCTAGAGCCTTAAATGTGAATGAACTCTATCAACAAGCAGTTGAATCTGGATTAAAAGGAAATAAGTTTAGTTCGGTTAATTTAGCTTTAAATACAGCCAAAAATCAAGCTAGTAATGATGATTTAATATTTATTGGAGGAAGTACTTTTGTAGTTGCAGAAGTAGTTTAAAAAAATATAGGCACAAAAAAAAGGTTCAACTTAGTTGAACCTTTTTTTCGAATGAGTAATAATTACTCAGCAGCTTCTTCTTCAGATGGCTCTTCAGTAGCTTCTTCTTCAGTAGCTTCCTCAGTAGCTTCTTCACCTTCAGCAGCAACTTCTTCAGTTACTTCTTCAGCAACTTCTTCAGTTTCTTCAGCAACTTCTTCCATGGCAGCATCTAAGCCTTCCATC
Source organism: uncultured Flavobacteriales bacterium (assembly GCA_965369165.1). Lineage (GTDB taxonomy): Bacteria > Bacteroidota > Bacteroidia > Flavobacteriales_E > Vicingaceae. The sequence goes on from CBDUPT010000027.1 coordinate 8,563, forward strand.
ATTTCATTCATTGCAGCTTCTGCTTCTTTTTTTTCTTCTTCTGATGGTCCGCATGCTACTAAACTGAACATACCTGCTACCATCAATAATGCTAATACTTTTTTCATTTTAATTAAGTGTTATAGGTTATTGATTATTTATTTACAAATTTAATTATTCTTCAGAATGATCGTGATCATGCTCTTCTCCTTCTGTATGCTCATGACTTTCATCTTCTGCATGACAAGCATCAGAACATTCATGTCCTTCTTCACCACATCTTGGTCCAGTACATCCATCTGCACATTTATCATCACATACGTGAGCAGCTAATACTGTAGCTTCTTCTTCTACTTCTTCAACAACTTCTTCCATGGCAGCATCTAAACCTTCTACCATTTCGTTCATTGCTGCTTCAGCTTCAGCTTTTTCTTCTTCTGATGGTCCGCAAGCAACTAAGCTAAACATTCCTGCCACCATCAACAGAGCTAATACTTTTTTCATTTTATTAGTTTTAAGTTAGTTTTTCAAGTAAGGCTACAAATATATTATAATATATTAACAATAACAACAATGTCAACAAAACTTATTTTTCATTGTATATAGTATATAAAAGAGTTTCGCCAACAACTCCTAATGTGGTTTTGTCAATAACATCCATATTGTCATCATGTGTGTGCCAGGTTGGGTGGAAGTTGCCAGATGTCCTATCATGGTGTATAATATCAATACTTTTTATTCCAGCAATTTCGTTGACATATTTATGGTCATCAACCCCTACAAAGTATGTTTCTTTTGATACAAAATAATTTCCATAGCCTAAATTTTTAGCATTTGACCACACTTTTTGTAATATTTCTGGTGCATATTGTACAGAAATACTTTCATGTGTAAAGTATGCATTGGTAGAACCAACCATATCTAATAATATTCCATAATTGGCTGTATAATTAGGTTTGTGCAAATTTTTAGCCCAATATTGAGAGCCAAGACACCAAGAGTCAGAATTTTGTTCTGTTAACATTCCTGAGGATGGTTGTCCGTAATCTTCAGCATCAAAAAATATGATGTCTACACCAATATTTGGTTGAGAAATGTTCACTTGACGTGCTACTTCTAATAAAACTCCAACTCCACTTCCACCATCATTAGCTCCTAAAATAGGCTTAGTTAACTCTTTTTGATCTTGATCAGCAAATGGTCGACTATCCCAATGCGCAAATAGGAGGATTCTTTTTTCTAATTCTGGCCTATATTCTCCAATAATGTTTTTTATAGTAATTTCTTTATTGTTAAAGGTTTTACTTTTGCCTAATTGTATTGAAGCATTCCAATTAAAGCTTTCTAGTTTCTCTTTTAAGAAAATAGCACATTTTCCATGGGCTTCATTATTTGGAAATCTTGGTCCAAAATCAACTTGTTCTTTAACGTATAAATAAGCAGAATCTTTATCAAAAATAGGTCGTTCAATTTTTGGGGCAACAACCACTTCTGTTTTAGTATTAACGCGAGTTTCTTTTTTAATAGGTTTGTCTTCTCCACAGCTTATAATTATTAAACTAATTATAATAAAATATATATTCTTATTCATAATTCCAGGTTGAATTGTCTTTACTATCTTTTATAGTAATATTTAATTTTTTTAATTCGTCTCTTATCAAGTCGGCAGTACTCCAATCTTTATTTTCTTTAGCTTGTGTTCTAAGTTTTAAAATTACATCCATTATATCGTTTATTTTACTGTCGTTATTTTGGGTATTATCGGTTTCAAATTTTAAGCCTAAAATATCGAAAACAAATGAGTGATATAATTCTTTTAAAATGATTAAATCAGCAGATGTTATTTGTTCTTTTCCATCATTTATAGAATTAATTATTTTAACACCATCAAATAGGTGTGCAATAGTTACTGGAGTGTTAAAATCATCATTCATACTATCAGTACAGTTATTCTGTAATTTAATTATATCAACTGTGGTTTTTTCTGATGTTGGCAATTTTTCTAATAAAAGTATTGCATTCATTAACCTGTTTAAACCTTTTTCTGCGGCTTTTAAGGCATTGTTAGAAAAGTCTACAGTACTTCTATAGTTAGCTTGTAAAAAGAAGAAGCGAATTGTCATTGGAGTATAACCTTTATCTAATAGTTCATGGTCTCCAGAAATTAGTTCATGAGGTAAGAAAGAATTTCCTAAAGATTTACTCATTTTAGTCCCATTAACAGTTAACATATTCCCATGCATCCAATACTTAACAGGGTTAACTCCGTCAGCACCAACTGATTGTGCAATTTCACACTCGTGATGAGGAAATTTTAAATCCATACCCCCACCATGAATATCAAATTGCTGTCCTAAATATTTAGTACTCATTACAGAACATTCTAAATGCCATCCAGGAACACCTTCTCCCCATGGAGATGGCCATTTCATAATAGTCTCTTTGCTTGCTTTTTTCCAAATAGCAAAATCTGCAAAAAACCTTTTTTCATTACCTCCTTCTAAACTATCTCTAGTTTGTTCTAGTTGGTCTTCAATTTTTCTTCCTGATAATTCTCCATAATTGTATTTTTCAGCATATTTTTTTACATCAAAATAAACAGAGCCATTTACCTCGTATGCGTAGCCATTTGCTAAAATACGCTCAACCATTTCTATTTGCTCAATAATATGGCCAGTTGCTGTAGGTTCTATACTTGGGGGGATAAGGTTAAATGTTTTGACTGTATCGTGAAATCCATTAGTGTATTTCTGAACAATCTCCATTGGCTCAATCTTTTCTAACCTTGCACGAGTTTCTATTTTATCATCACCATCATCAGAGTCATCTAATAAATGCCCTACATCTGTTATATTCCTTACATATCGAACGTTATATCCTAAATAGGATAGGTATCGGTAAACTATATCAAAAGTTAAAAAAGTTCTAACATTTCCTAAATGTACATCACTATAAACAGTAGGTCCACATGTGTACAAGCCAACGAAAGGTGGGTTGATAGGCTCGAAAATTTCTTTCTTACCAGATAAGCTATTATAAATATGTAATGGTTGTTTATTTTCCATTTTTCAGGTTAAAGGTTTTTGTAAAAGTAGTTTATTACTTTATGAAATAAAAAAACCCAATTCTGATTTTTCAGAATTGGGTTAAGTATAATTAATTTGATGTTATTCTTTAGGAAGCGGTGCCTCACCAATATATCTCCCTTTTTTATATTTTTCGATACTTATTAATATGCCATTTTCATCATATTTGTACCATAAACCTTCCATTAAACGGTAGTTTTTAAATACACCATCTTTAGAAATTTGTTTGTTCATGTTGTAAAGTTTATGTTTTCCTGTCCCACTAAATTTAACCTTTCCATTAGAAGATTCTCCTTTCTCAACTTTAACTACTTTTTCAGGAGCTTTAGCTAATTCAGCTTCATCTCTATTTTTAACAGGTGTCTTAGGTTCATATACTTTAGTTTTTGAAGCGTCAAGTTTTCCATCAATAAAAACTTTCTCTGCTTTTACAGAACCATCTTCATAATATTCTTTTACAAACTTCTCTTTACCAGCAGCAATATCTGCCTCTATCATTACTTGACCGTTTTCGTAAAAATAAGTTTGTTTTCCATCTCTTTTACCACTGTTATTAAAGGCAAAGTCTTGAGAAACTTGACCATTTTCATAATATCGTTTGAAAGTTTGAGTATTTCGATTGTTTTTCCAAGTTCCTTCTTCTTCAACTTGTCCATTCGGGAAATAAGTTTTATAAGCACCGTTTGGTCTACTGTTTAAGTACTCTATCTCACTTTTTGTTTTTCCACTGGCAAAGAATTTAGTCCATAATCCATTTTTACGGCTATTTTTATAATTCCCTTGCTCGATAACTTGATCAGGATCATAACCAGGTAGTTTTTTCATTCTCCCAAAAATTTTCCAGAAACCTTGTTTTAAATTATTTTCATCTATATAGTTGATAGTATCACCTTCTACTATTTCGTAAGCTGGTAAGCCTTGACCTACACTGATACTACAAATAAATACAGGGATAAAAAGGTAAAGTATTTTTTTCATTCTACTCATGGCTTATTGTTTTCAGCTAATAAATATAACTATTTAATATAGTTCAATTATAAGTTTTAGATAAAGTCTGCTATTTAGTCGACAAAGTTACCTTTTATTACGCTTATAATATAACTTAGGTTACAAAAAAGATATTTAATTTTCTTTTAGCAATATTTGTTCCAAGTTTTGCAACATGGTACCTACTAAACGAGAAAGATTAAACTGAGGTTGCCAATTCCAGTGTTTTTGTGCCTCTTGATCGTTGATAGATTGTGGCCAACTATCAGCAATTTTTTGTCTATAATCTGGGTTATAACGTATTTTAAACTCCGGAATAGTTTTTTGAATTTCTTTAGCAATTTCATTTGGATTAAAGCTCATTCCAGCAATATTGTAACTAGATCTAATTTTAATATTTTCTTTTTTTGCTTGCATAATACTGATGGTAGCATTAATTGCGTCTTCCATATACATCATTGGTAGAGCAGTTTGTTCAGATAGAAAACATTCGTAAGATTTAGATTTTAATGCTTGGTGAAAAATGTCAACAGCATAATCCGTTGTTCCTCCACCTGGAAGAGATTTGTAGCCTATTAATCCTGGATACCTTATACTTCTTACATCAACTCCATATTTTTCATGATAGTATTCACACCATCTTTCACCAGCTTGTTTGCTAATACCATAAACAGTACTTGGTTCCATAATGGTATACTGAGGAGTATTTTCTTTAGGAGTTGTTGGGCCAAATACTGCTATTGAACTTGGCCAAAATATTTTATCTATAATCCCATCCTTAGCAAGATTAAGTACATTAAAAAGGCTATTCATATTTAATTCCCAGCCAAATTCTGGATTTTTTTCCGCTGTTGCAGAAAGCAATGCAGCAAGTAAATAAACTTCTTTTACATTATGTTTTTGAACAATAGCTAAGAGTTGTTCTTTGTCTAAAATGTCTAAAGACTCAAAAGGACCAGATTGTTGAATTTGAGGCTCTCGAATGTCTGAAGCAATAACATTTTCATTTCCATATTTAGTTCTTAAAGCCTCTACTAACTCTGTTCCAATTTGTCCCGAAGAACCAATGACTAAAATCCGTTCCATAATACCTTAATTGCCTTTGTTTGTTGTAAAGTTAACAAATTTTAGGAATGATAAAACTTGTTTTAATTATTAGAAACAATCACTCTATTTTTTAATAAATAACAAAAGATAATTTTATCTTAATGTAATTCTACAGTCTTTAAATAATGGAGGTTGATTATTTTCTTTAATTAGATTTTCTAAAAAAGTTTCTAGTTTTTGGTCTTAAACTTTTATTG
>CBDUPT010000028.1:0-13900 GCA_965369165.1 uncultured Flavobacteriales bacterium
TGAGATAATTTTTGGTTATAACCTGCCGAACCTCTAAAATCTGTATGAGAACGTAGTTGAATTGTAATGTTTGGATTCTCAACTAATATGTTATATAAATAGTTTAATGAATCTTTAGAATTTGGTCTTAATAAGTGACTATTATAAGCGTACTCAATTAATGGTAACTTAATAACAGTATTTTCAACTGGTTGTAAAACATACTCATGAACAAAGTTTCTTGATTCAGTTAAACCAACTGTAGTTTCTTTACCTTTTGCATTTAAGTATTTTTGTTTACTTACAACTAAAGAGTAAGAAGTCTCTTCTTTAACATATCTTTCAGTTCCGTTTATTTCAAAAAGATATTCACCATTTTCATTTGTAATGCCTTCTACAGAACTACCATCAGTACCAACTAATTTAATTTTAGCGTTTACTAATAATTCATCAGTAACCTTATCTTTAACTTTAACTAATAAAGTAAATAATTTTGGAGGTAAGTAGAATTCCCAGATATCGTCACCACCTTTACCACCTTCTCTACTAGTAGTAAAAAAACCTCTTTCCTGACCAGGTTCGAATGCAATACCAAAATCATGTGCTGATGAATTTAATGGTGCTTTAGCATTTTCTACTCCACTCCACTGGTTTACACCAGCACTAGCAGCGCTAAAAATATCTAAACCTCCCATACCTTCTCTTCCATTAGAAGAAAAGTACAATTCGCCATTATCTCTAATAAAAGGAAACATTTCGTCTCCAGGAGTATTTATTTCAGATCCTAAGTTAGTTGGTTCAGACCAAGTTTTAGCTTTTTTATTATAAGTTACATACCACAAATCTTTACCACCTTGTCCTCCTGGCATATCAGAAGCAAAAACTAAAGTATTATCATCAGCTGAAATTGCAGGATGACCAACAGTAAAGGTATCTGCGGCAATTGGAATAGCTTCAGGTTCCCCCCATTTCTGACCAGCTTTCTTAGCCCACATAATACTACATCCCATCACACCTTTTTCTTCAACACCACATCTTGTAAAGAAAATCATATTTCTTCTTTTATTTAAGCATGATGCTCCTTCAGATGCTGGAGAATTAACTGTTTCATTTAATACAGTGGGCTCACTCCATTTTCCTTTTTTATCTCTTTTAGTAGTATATATATCTGAAAAATTCATACCTGTCACATCTGAAACTTCAGAACCAGCAGAACCTTGACGAGTTGAAGTAAAATATAGTTCAGTATTTTTCTTATCTGCAAACACAGGAGAAAAATCATAATCTTCAGAATTTAACAAAGGCATTGGATTAACAACAGTTCTTGTAGGATTATCTTTCCACTCTTTTGCTAATTCACAAGACTTAATTCCAATATCAGCTCTTTTATCACTTGGATTAGCAGCTTTATATTTTTTATACTCAGTCATAGCTTCCTCATACTTTCCTTCTGCACGGTAAATTTCAGCAACATGAAATATAGCAATAGGATCTTCATATAAAGCTTTTATCGCTTTATTATACCATACAGCTGCCTGCTTACCATCATTTTTACCATTATAACACTCTCCTATTTGAAATAAAATCTGAGCTTTAACCTCTTTTTTAGTTTCTTTAGTATAAGCTTTCTTATACATTTCAATAGCCTTGTAATATTTACTTCCGCTAAATGCAACATCTGCCTCTAGCTTGTAATTCTTTTGAGCATTAGCAGACATGCTAAGTACTGTTACTAAGGCAAATACGCCAATTAATCTAAATATTTTCATATCAAAAAGTTAGTTTATCCTTTGAATAGCCGCTAAAGTAAAAAAATCTTTTCAATAAATCAAAGTATATTTCACAAATAATTTACATAAAAAATCCCTCTAAACATTAAATTTAGAGGGATTAAATTTGGGATTCTGTAGACCAACTACCTAGTAAACAACAACTCTCTTAGTTTAGGTAATGGCCACAACTCATCATCAATTAACAACTCTAACTTATCAGAATGATATTTGATGACATCAAAATAAGATTTTACATTGTTGCAATATGCATACGCCATTTTTTCCGAATCGCTTAATTTATTTGCCTTTCTTCTTTCTTCTAACATTTTTTTAGAATTAACCCTAATCTCATTTAGATGTTCTGAAATTTCTATTAAAATTTCTTGCTGAGAAGATGTTATTGATTTAGCATCTTTCCCAAATACATCATGCAAACCTTTCACATTTTCAATAATTGTATTTTGATATCGAATTGCTGTTGGAATAATATGATTTTGAGCAATATCACCTAATGTTCTAGACTCAATTTGTAATTTCATTATATAATTTTCTAACTCAATTTCATAACGCGCATCTAACTCTATATTGGACAAAACACCTAGTTTAGAAAATATATCTTTTGTATTTTTATCAACCATCACTTTTAATGCACTAGGAGTATCTTTTAGATTTGATAGCCCTCTTTTTTTTGCTTATTTTAACCACTCATCACTATAAACATTACCTTCAAAACGAATTGCTTTAGATTCTTTTATCAACTTTTGAATTTCTTTTAATATAGCTTCATCTTTTTTATCTCCTTTGTCAATTCTAATATCTACTGATTTTTTAAATTTAATTAGCTGATTCGCTACAATAACATTTAAAGCAATCATAGCACTTGCACAGTTAGCAGCAGAACCGACAGCTCTAAATTCAAATTTATTCCCTGTAAATGCAAAAGGAGAAGTTCTATTCCTGTCAGTATTATCTAATAAAATTTGAGGAATCTTCCCTATACTTAATTTTAATTCTGTTTTATCTTCTGGTGTTAATTTACCTGCACCTATATTTTTCTCTAATTTATCCAGCATCTCCGTTAGTTGAGAGCCAATAAATACAGAAATAATTGCTGGGGGAGCTTCATTTGCCCCTAATCTATGGTCATTCCCAGCAGAAGCAATACTTGACCTTAATATGTCTGCATTATCATATATTGCTTTAATAGTATTAACAAAGAAGGTTAAGAATCTTAAATTAGTTTTTGGATTTTTACCTGGGGCTAATAAATTTACTCCGGTATTTGTTGATAACGACCAGTTATTATGTTTTCCTGACCCATTTAATGTACCATACGGTTTTTCATGAAACAACACTCTAAAATCGTGCTTTCTCGCAATCTTTTCCATTATATCCATCAACAATAGATTATGGTCATTCGCTAAATTTGTTTCTTCAAACATTGGAGCACACTCAAACTGATTAGGAGCAACTTCATTATGCCTAGTAGTTACAGGTATTCCCAACTTTAAAGCTTCAATTTCATATTCTCTCATAAAAGCCTCTGCTCTTGCTGGAATTGAACCAAAATAATGATCATCTAATTGCTGTCCTTTCGCAGGATTATGCCCAACCAAAGCTCTTCCTGTCATCATAATATCAGGTCGAGCGTTATACAATGCTTTATCAATTAGAAAATACTCTTGCTCCCAACCCAAACTAGCTGTAACCTTAACAACATTTTTATCAAAATATTGACATACATCAGCAGCAGCTTTATCAACAGCATGTAAAGCTTTCAATAAAGGAATTTTAAAATCTAATGCTTCACCAGTATATGCAATAAAAACAGTTGGGATACAAAGTGTTTTACCAATCACAAAAGCTGGTGATGTTGGATCCCAAGCAGTATACCCTCTTGCTTCAAAAGTATTTCTAATACCTCCATTTGGGAAACTTGAAGCATCTGGTTCTTGTTGAACTAAATTATCTCCATCAAACCTCTCTAAAGCTCTCCCCCCACTAATTGGGTTAAAAAATGAATCATGTTTTTCTGCAGTAGAACCAGTTAATGGCTGAAACCAATGCGTATAATGAGATGCTCCTTTCGTTATTGCCCAATCTTTCATAGATGATGCAACTTGATTAGCCATTACTCTATCTAATCTTGTTCCTTTATTTATAGAATCCATTACACTTTGGTAGGCTTCTTTAGGTAAATACTCACGCATTGTTTCTTGTGTAAAAACATTAGTCGCGTAATATTCAGATGCTTTATTAGAAGGAAATTCCACATGCTTTGCTTGTCTTTCAAGAACATCTTCTAAGGCTTTAAAACGAAAAGTTGACATTTTTTATGGTTTAAGTTTAATTTTTTATAATTTTTAGTAAAAGTAGAAATATTTAAGGGGGTCATTTATCAAAAATGAATATTTTTTTATTAACACCCCCCTAATAATTAGCAGAAAACTAATCCATAAAAAAAAGCCCTGTAAAACAGAGCTTTTTTCAATACTTTTTCACAAGCTATTCATCTTCGTCTTCTTGAGAATCAGAATCCACAAGAGTGATTTCAACTCTCATATTTTTTAATTTATCTTTTTCATCTACAGCAACATCTCCCCCAATTTCTCTTTCTATTCTTTCTTTAACTATACCTTGTGAAACAAGATACTTATAAACCGTTCCAACCCTTCTACCATCAAGTTTTTCAGTATCAGTTTCAGAAGCATCAATATAACCAGAAACAACAATTTTTGCATCTTTATTCTCTTTTAAATAAGCTACCAACCTATCTAATTTAGCAGTACCATCTGCTGGCATAGAAAATGATTTAGGATCAAAATTAACAACCATACCATCGATAGATTCACTAGTAGCTGATGTTGCTACAGCTTTATTAGTAGCAGTACCTGCTGTTGAACCATCTGTATTAATAATCTTCACATTCTTTGCCTCATTACTCTTTTCACTACTAAAATCTCTTTCAACAGTCTTAGCATTCTGCATTCCATCAATCACGTCACAATCACATTTACCTGAATTCTCTACCACAGAAACATTATCAATATAATAATAAGCGTTATATTTCTGAGGCTTAGTAAAACCTCTAGGTCGCTTCACCTTCTTTAATGTTAATTTTTCATCAGGAGTAAAATTCCCGATAGTTAAATACTCTTCCCCTCCTTTTGCTTTATAGACCCCGCAAATTGGTATCCAATAAAATTGTTGCTCATACACCGTTAATCTTCTACTCACTATTGCATTATCAAAACTAAGCACCTCAGAATTATTTGCTGTCATTGCTTTATCTGACAAAGCAACACCCATATAATTACAAGCGTATTTTGATAAATCTGCCAAACTAACATGATAAGTAACACAATACTCCTTACCAGCCTCTAACTTTTTAGACAATTTAGTTTGCAAATAACTTCTTGGTTCTTTATTCTTATAACTAAATGCAACAATTCCAGCATAACCTTCTTTTTCCATTGGCTTTTCCTCTCCATAAGAATTATCTGGAATACCAATATCATAAACCTTAGTTTTAGTAACATATAAATCTGCTTGAACTAAAGTTGGGGATGTCCATGGCCCAGCAGCAGTAATTTGCCCCTTACTTTTAACTTTTTTTTCTGTTTGCTTAAAATGTGGATTTTCTACTAAATTGGTTTGCGCTAATAAACTTCCTGAAACCAACACTATAGATGCTAATAAAATATTTTTCATAATAATAATTTATGAAGCAAGTTTACAAATTTTATACCGAAATAGAAAAGGATTAATAAGGAAACCCTTAAAACAAAAAAGGCCGCCCGAAGGCGACCCTTTTCTTAGTTCACACTCTTACCATAAAAGTTGACCGCAATCAATTCTTCTAAGAGCATTCTTTTACCATTATAAAATGGTGTTATCCATGCGTCTTTTTGTCCAGACTTAATAATTTTTTGCCTCAAAACCTCAGCCTCCTTCATTGTTACAAAAGTACCTTGAGTAAACCTTGTTATACCATCTGGGTAATCTAAAACCAATGGCTCTCCATATTGTTTTAAATGATTCCATTTATAGTTCTTAGGAAATCTATATGCAGCAATCTGAACCTTAAACTCTAATCCCTCAGAACATGAGCCACCTCCCATAGCTATTAACTTATCATATACCGATTTATCATTCAAGTCCTTACCAACAAACCAAGAAAAATCTTTCATTTTTGTTTCACAAGGTCCTTTTGTAACTGTTGGATTTGGTGTGATTTCAACCGTATCCTTAACCTCTTGCACAACTTCAACAGTATCTTTTACCCCCTGTACAACCTCAACAGTATCCTTTACTTCTTGTGTAGTCTTTATCAAATCTTCTTTTTGTTTATCTGGCAAATCATTAAACACTTTTCTTTGCCCAAAAACAAAAACAGTAACAAAAGAATCCTCATGTTTATTCTCTTGCTCAACTAATTTTTCTCTAAACGCCTCTGCATCATCCAGAGTTTTAAAAGGTCCAAACGTATACCTAGTCATTCCATCTGGATATGTTTTAGCCGTTATCTTACCATACTTTTCAAGATATTGTAAATTAAAATCATTAGTATCATTCACAGCTGCAATTTCAACTTTAAAATTCAATCCTGTTATAGTTTTATCAGAAGCATTATCCAAGCCATCACTAGTTAAATCTACCTCACTATTTTCAATCAAATCAACAGCATTATTCTCGTCATTTGGATCATGATCAACAATTGTATCGTTACCAGTTAATTTATCATGAATTGTAGATTCTACAAATTCAGTTTTTGTATACTCTGAAGCATAATACTGCTTAAACGTCTTTTCAACACCATTATCATTAACTGAAACCTCAACATTTTCACATTCTTCACTTTGTGATTTTAATTTCTCTTTTGCTACCTCGGAAGCCAATAAAGTTGAATACGGCCCTAAAATACTTTTCGAACTTCCATCTGGATATTTAACCATATTAATCTTAGAAAGTAATTCTTCATCAACTTTAGAAGAATCCACACAGTCCGCACCAACAAAATACTCAACCCCTCCAACTTTCTCTTCACCTCGTTCATTTAATATTTTCTCAAATATCATCGCTTCATAACCTTCTTTCGTACTTTCTTTTTTATATTTTTCGATTTGAGTATCAATTTTCCCCTGTAATGGATCCAAGTCATCCGAAACAGAAACGCCCTCGACATTATCTTTAGAATAAACATTAAAGTCATGTTCAACTTGAACATAAGTAGCTAGAGACTCTATATCTATATAATCAATTTTAGTTTCATACCCCTCAACCTCAATAGCAATTTTATACTTATTACCTGGTGTTAATGCCAACATATATTTACCACTTGCTGAGTTTGATTTATATTTACCCTCTATTTCTCCTGTTTTATCATTCGAAACCGTAATGTCTGCATCAACTGGCTCCCCATCAGCCTTTGTAACACCTACAACTAAAGCTAAAATGGGACGCTTACCAAAATGTCCAGGGGCTACAGAATAAATATCATGCATTCCGTTTTCACTCCTTCCGGAAGTAGAGTAATAACCTGTTTTTGCATCTGCAGAAAGCACATAAAACCTATCATCATCTATAGAGTTAACAGGATAACCAACATTTTCAGGAGCATCCCAACCCTCATTAGCTAAATAAGTATAAAAAATATCATACCCACCCATTGAATTATGTCCTTTAGAACTAAAATACATTGTTTTACCATCAGGATGAATAAAAGGAGCATCATCATCAAACCTTGTATTAATTGTAGAGCCTAAATTCATAATTTCACCCCAAGAACCATTTGGCTGCATTGTAGCAGAATATAAATCTCTACCTCCAAAACCACCTTCCCTATCACTAGCAAAATACAACGTTTTGCCATTAGCTGTTAATGTAGCACTACCCTCCCAATAATCATCTGTATTTACTTCACCCTTCAATTTTTCTGGCTTACCCCACACATCTGCATTTAAAGTACTTACATAGATATCTCCATGATCTTTTTTGTCTTGTTTGTATATAAACAGTGTCTGCCCATCAACTGACAATGCTATGCTTGCATCATGCCCATTAGTGTTGATATTTTCACCAATACTTTCAGGTTCCAACCAATCATCTCTCAACTTATAAGACACCATAATATCTTCATAATAAGAACCATCCGCATCAGGTTTCCCTGACGGATCTAACAAACCACCCTTACTTCTATCTCCACTATATGTATATATCATCATCGTCTCATCCGGAGTAATAACTGGAACATATTCTGAAAACTCAGTATTAATAGGATATCCAATAGAAACAATCTCAACAGCAACTGAATCCTTTACATATTCTTTTGCATTCTGACAGTAAATTATATTCTGTCTTGCTAATGCTTTTTGCTCTTCTGGCACATCTTCAAACCCCAAATAAGTTTGATAACTCTCAATCGCCTCATCAAATCTTTTATTAACCGCATAAGCTTTCCCTAAATAAAAATTCACTTCATTAAACTCCAAATTTTGTTCCTTAATTTCAAGCAATGTTTTTAAAGCATCATCCCTCTTATTCTTAAAGTAGGTAAAACAAATACCTTTCATTAACTTATAATAGGGATCATTAGGCTTATTCGCAGACAATTTTTCAAATATTGAAAGAGCCTTAGGAATATTCTTACTTTCTTCATCTTCGTAATAAAACTCTGCCTTTTCAAGCATCTTTTTTTCATCTTTCGAAGAAATTGCCTCTTGAGAAAACACAGAACCAACAAGCATCGTTATGAACAAAGTAGTTGATAATATTTTATTTACAATCATTTTAAAACCAGATTTATAGATGAAATCGATGCTAAAATATAGGAAAAACAGCATTAGACTTATTAACATATTTTTCAGTTATCAACGCAGTTATTAACAATCATTAAATTTATTTACAAAATATATACGCTTAAATATAATGGGCACCCCTAATACCATTAAAATGAAAGCCGATATTATCAGTCTTCATTTTAGCATAAATAAATTAAATTTTTTCTAGTTATTCTTAGAAAAAGAATCACATATCTAACTTATATTTACCAATCAATTATGGATTATAACAAAATCACATTAAAAAATGGTATTCGCATTATACACAAATTGACAACTAGTGAGGTTGCCCATTGTGGTTTTATTATTAATACTGGCAGTAGAGACGAAAATCTTTCCGAAAGCGGAATAACTCATTTTATTGAACATGCTATTTTTAAAGGCACTAACAAGCGTAAAGCTTATCACATTTTAAATAGAATTGATAATGTTGGTGGAGAAATAAACGCTTTCACAACCAAAGAAAACACAAGTATTTATGCCTCTTTTACTAAAAATCATTTTGAAAGAGCTTTAGAATTATTAACAGACATTCTTTTTAACTCTAACTATCCAGAATCAGAACTAGAAAAGGAAAAGGAAGTAATAGTTGATGAAATAAACTCATACCAAGATAGTCCTTACGAGCAAATATATGATGACTTTGAAGATCAAATTTTCAAAAATCATCCACTCGGAATGAATATTTTAGGAACAGAAAAAAGTGTAAAAACAATTAACAGAGATAAAATACTAGCTTTTATACGAGAAAATTATTTAACCAATGAAATTGTTTTTAGTATAGTTGGCAACATCGATTTCAAGAGAATTCAAAAGCTTTGCGAAAAGTACCTAAATGCTATTCCTGAAAAAACTAAAACTTTAACTCGAAAAGAATTTTCTAACTATACACCTGAGCAATTTTCTGTAAAAAAAGATGTTTATCAAACCCATTACATTTTAGGAAACTTAGCTTACGATGCACACCACAAAAATAAAAATGGTTTTATTTTACTCAATAACATATTGGGTGGACCCGCAATGAATAGCAGGTTAAATATGGGGATAAGAGAAAAGTATGGCTATACCTATAATATTGAATCTGCTTATACTATATTTTCCGATACTGGTTTGTTCTACATTTATTTAGGTACAGATCAGAAACACATTGCAAAGTGTTTAAAACTAGTGAATCGAGAACTAAAATTATTAAGAGATAAAAAAATATCGAGTTCGCAATTACACAAAGCTAAACAACAATTAATTGGACAGATTACTTTGTCTGAAGAAAATAACTGTAATGTAATGTTAGGCATGGGTAAAAGCTTGTTACTTTATGACAAAGTAGAAGGGTTAAAAGAAACTTATGAAAAAATAAACGCAATAACTGAATCTGAACTTCAAAACATTGCCAATGAAATTTTTGATGAGAGACAGTTAAGTAGTTTAATATTCTTACCAAAGGAATAGATGCCGTTTTACAACGGAATAAGGTCAACTAATAAGTTGAATTTATTAACTTTGAATTTAATAAATTAAAGTTTCCCTAAATATGGATTTTTTACCAGAAGAAATAGAAGAATACGTTGCAAAACATAGTGAAAAAGAGCCACAACTATTAAATGAATTAAATCACGAAACTTGGGAAAAGGTTTTAATACCAAGAATGCTTTCTGGACACATACAAGGAAGAGTATTAAGCATGTTAAGTCACATGATTAGACCTACCAATGTATTAGAGATAGGTACTTATACTGGTTATTCTGCTTTATGTTTTGCCGAAGGATTAAAAGATGGAGGTAAAATACACACCATAGACATTAATGAAGAATTAGAAACTATGGTAAATTCCTATATTGAAAAGGCAAATATGAGAGATACTATTACCAATCATATTGGCAATGCAATGGATATTATACCAACTTTAAATGAAAGCTTTGATTTAGTTTTTATTGATGCAGACAAAACCAACTACAGTAACTACTACGACTTGATTTTTGATAAAGTAAAACCGGGGGGGTATATTATTGCAGACAATGTACTATGGAGTGGAAAAGTAATTAAAGACAAAGCTAATCTGGATCCTGACACAATTGCATTAATTGAATATTCAGAGAAAATTCAAAATGATGATAGAGTACAAAACGTACTTTTTCCTGTAAGAGATGGTTTAATGATTGCGCGTAAAAAGTAATTTACTTTTTAATAATCAATTCTATTTTAACACTATTACCTCTATTGCAAGCTTATAAAAGAGGTATCAAACAACCTTTTTCTATGAAAGGAAAGATAACTAAAAAAGAAAACGTTCATTATTATTCACATAGAACTCATTTTTTAAATCATCATTATTGGAGATAATTTTAACATTATCAACAAAATACCAATCCTCCAAGCTCATTACTTATTAATATATACAATCAAATACTATTGAATAACAACTTTTTCAACCAACTTTTGATTATTGTTATTTACAGTAAGAAAATAAATTCCGCTTACAATACTTGATGTGTTTATAATAATATTGCTTTGACCAATAATATTATTATCACTATAAACAATTCTTCCACTTAAGTCTCTTAATTCTATATTGCTATTGCTAGATAAACTATTTGGCAAGATTATATTTAAATTACTTGAAGTTGGGTTAGGATATATATTAAGTTTAGAAGTTTTGTTTTCTTCAACACCAACAGGCACATCAATTTCATATGCTACTATAACATTTCCTGGACTACTTTGTAATAAAGCAACCAATGTGTTTGTACCAGCAGCAAAACTATTGGTAAAGAAAAGACCTCCAGCCAAACCACTTGCAAGGCTATATGTTGCACTTAAATCGCTGTATGCGTCTCTATCGTAGGTTGTAGAAGGTGTTCCTGTCACAAGATCTAAGGCAGTAATTTGACAACTATTTGCTCCCCCCTGATGAAACACCCATAAAAAAGGACCTCCAGGAGTTAAATTATCTACAGCTGCGCCATACATTCCTCCTAACGTATGAGTTGTTTGAGGTATAGAAGATATTACAGTCCCGTTCATTCTAATGGCTTCTATGTCAGTATTAAAATTACCTGTCCAAAAACCTCCATTCCCATTATCTAAAGTAGAATCATAGGTTAAAAATCTGGATACTGACGCTGCTTGTGAATTGATACTAGGCAATACTTGTGTTTGATTAGTTGGATTTACAATATATATTGTATTAGTAGCATTTCCTATATATAAATAAACACCGTCTGTAGTAATACTTCGAGTACTAGAAATACCTGATATAACAAACTCCGAAATTAAAACTCCACTACTTGAAAAACGGTACAATGTATCGCTTGCCCACCTAGACACCCAAAATTCATTATTAACAAAAGCTACAGCGGCCATTCCCACATCTCCACTTGCAGCATTAGTAGCATTAAATGAAAACTGCATATTCCACAAAGCCTTACTGTTAATTGGGGTGTAGTTGGTATTTGCATATGGTGCTTTTTCTGCATGTTGAGCATTTAATGTTAATGCAAAAAAGCCAATAATTAATAATGTAAAAATTCTTTTCATAATTATAATTGTTAATATTTATTCGACTAAGTTACTTAAGTCAAAAAACCAATTAAAAAAGATTTGTCATGTTTTAAGTTGATTTTAGTCATTAGAAATATTCAATCTAAACACTATCTTTTTGTGTTAAAGTAGTTCAAGATAGAACAACTCTTAACCTGACACTTCAGCTTTAATAACGTATTCTAAAAAAACACAAAGATAAGGCAGGACACAAGGTATATTTTTCCTTTTAGAGATGGTTTAATGATTGCATGCAAAAAGTAATTTACTTACTTTTAGTACTTCAAATTAAAAAATAGATGAAATCATCATTAAGTGCTCTTAGATTAATTGGTTTACTAGAAGGAATTTCTTACTTAGTGCTATTAGGGGTAGCCATGCCTTTAAAATATTATTATGATAAACCTGATGCTGTTAAAATAGTAGGAATGGCACACGGAGTTTTATTTGTAATGTATTGTATTAGTTTACTCATAGTTCATTTAAAGTTTAAATGGACTATAGGAAAAACTATAGGAGCTTTTATAGCTTCTCTAGTGCCTTTTGGTACTTTTTATGCGGATAAAAAATGGTTCAGAACAGCCTAATCAACCATTAATAGCTTCCACTTCTTTTACTTCGGGCAACATATTTTTAAGTAAAGATTCTATCCCTCCTTTTAATGTAGCTGTAGAAGAAGGGCAACCACTACAAGAGCCTTTTAAAACCACTTTAACCACTCCATCATCAAAAGAATCTAGTTCAATTGCTCCACCATCACTTTCTACAGCTGGTTTAATATACTCATCTAATATTTCAGAAATACGTTTTTCAAAATCAGTAAAATCTTTAGTGCTTTTTTCCAATTCAACCTCCTCTTCTTTTTCTTCAACATTCAAAAACTCTTCTCGAATAACTACCATTCCATCAGTATTCAAGTATTCTTTAATAAACTCTCTTAGCTCCATCACAACATCTGTCCATTCAATAGCATCACTTTTAGTAATAGTAACAAAGTTTCCTGCTATAAAAACCCCATTGATAAATGGAAAATTAAATAACTTTTCAGCTAATAGTGAAGGGCCACCAACTCTTTGATTAGCTAAAATTTCATACGACTTATCATTGGTAACCAACCATCGATTAGCTACAAACTTCATAGTGTTAGGATTTGGTGTACTTTCAGCGTATATTGTATAAGGTGTTTTTGAATCTTCCATCTTTAAAAATTTTGACAAAGTTAATTAAGAATGAGTATAAAGTAGTTTTTTTGTTGCATTAAGTAGTTTTATTTAACTTTATAACATAATTAATTGGTTATGAAAAAAATATATACCCTAATTTTATTTTCGTTAATTGTTACTGTTGAGATAAATGCCCAACTTAACTTTTTTAGAAATGATGCTATTGTTGTATTAGATAATAATAACGATACATTAAAAAATCCTTGGGCAGGAGGGTTAAACTCAGTTCAATTTTCTGAAGTAGATTTAAATCTTGATGCTATCAATGATTTAGTTGTTTTTGATAGATCAGGAAATAGAGTATCTACATATATTAATGCTGGTACAGCTAATCAAGTTACATACAAACATGACCCTTCTTATTTACAGTTTTTACCAAAAATGTATAATTGGGCTTTATTTAGAGATTTTAATTGTGATGGTAAAATGGATATATACACAGCTTTTAGTGGCGGTGTTAGAATTTACAAAAACACATCAACCGTTTCATTACTATCTTTCACTCTAGAAGATAGTTTAGTTTATTCTAACTTCAATCCCGATTCCATTA
>CBDUPT010000029.1:0-13720 GCA_965369165.1 uncultured Flavobacteriales bacterium
CATCATTAATACTAATGACTTTAAGCACTGACTTAAAAGGTATTATAAAACTTGGCCCAAAAGCATTAATCATGTTTGGGACTGCTACAGTTGGTATTATTCTAGGAGGGCCTATTGCTATTTTAATAACCTCTACATTTTCTCCTGACACTGTTGGCGGTGCAGATTTTGATGCAGTATGGAGAGGTCTAGCTACATTAGCAGGTAGTTGGATTGGTGGAGGAGCAAATCAAACTGCTATGCTAGAACTTTATCAATTTAATGTAAACAAATATGGAGCAATGTTAGCTGTTGATGTTGTTGTAGCTAACATATGGATGGCTTTTATTTTATTAGGAGTAGGTAAATCCCAAAAAATTGATAATTGGTTAAAAGCAGATTCTTCTTCTATTGATACTTTAAAAAATAGAATGGCTAATTATTCAGCTAGTGTAGAAAAAAAGTTCACTCTAACAGATTTGATTAAAATTATTGCAATAGCTTTTGGAGGTGTTGGTTTAGCACATTTCTTAGCTGAATTATTTGGTGAATGGGCAATGGATAGTGGAATGAAAGATAGTGTGCTAGCAAGCCAATTTTTTTGGGTTGTTGTTATATCAACTACAGTAGGACTAACCTTATCATTTACAAAAATGAGGAGATTAGAGGGAGCAGGAGCATCTAAAATTGGTAGTGGATTTATTTATATACTAGTAGCTATAATTGGAATGAAAATAGATTTATCAGAACTTATAACTTATTGGGATTTTATAATTGTAGGCTTAATTTGGATGGCTTTTCATGTTGGCTTATTATTTTTGGTAGCCAAACTAATTAAAGCTCCTTTTTTCTTTTTAGCTGTTGGTAGTAAAGCTAATGTTGGTGGTGCTGCTTCCGCACCAGTAGTTGCATCTGCTTTTCATCCTAGCCTAGCTCCAGTTGGAGTATTATTAGCTGTATTAGGTTATGCCCTTGGAACTTATGGAGCCATTATTTGTGCTACATTAATGGAAATGGCATCATAACTATTTTACAGCTATAGCAGAAATTTCAACATTCACGTTTTTAGGTAAACATGCTACTTCAACTGTTTCTCTAGCAGGAAAATTATCAGTAAAATAATTACCATAAATCTCATTAATTCTTGAGAAATTATTCATGTCTGAAATAAATATTGAACATTTTATTACATTACTAAAATCCATTCCTACTTCATTTAATAATCCTGCTATATTTTCCATAACTAATTTAGTTTCTATCTCAATGGTATCCATTTCTAACTCACCTGTAGATGGGTTAATAGCTATTTGTCCAGATGTATACAACATATTTCCTACCAAAACAGCCTGACTATATGGCCCTATAGGTTGAGGAGTATTATTACTTGATATTGTTTTTTTCATAACTAGTTATACTTTTATAATGACAAATATCATTATTTATTTAACAACCAAGGACTACTTTAGTTAGATACTTATACACTAACTACATGAAAAGAATAACTCTTATATTATCGACATTATTTATATTATTCTTATTATCTACTCCTACAATTATACTTGCAAAACAGGCTGTTGATGAAAACATAGAAAATCATGACGAATCTTTAAATGAATCTTACTCTGAGCATAGTGAGGTTCACTCAGAAGAACATCATACAGATACTTCTCCATTGTTTTTTATCATTATTGCCGTTATTATAGGTGCTCTTACCCGTTTCACATTTCAAAAAAGTATAATTCCATTCACAGTTATTTTACTTCTTATTGGTATTGGACTAGGGGTTTTAGGAAGGTTAAATTACTTAGATATTTATGAAATCGGCTCTTCAACTTTAGACTTTACCTTTTTAGATAAATCTATTGATTGGGCTGCAAACATAGACCCTCATTTACTACTTTACGTCTTTTTACCTATTTTGATATTTGAAGCTGCATTTGCAATGAATGTTCATGTCTTTAAAAAAACATTTACTAATGCCACTATCCTTGCAGTACCAGGAATAATTGTAGCAATTGTACTTTCTGCTCTAATGATGATAGGTTTAAATTATTTAGGAATTGGAGTTCCTAAATGGAACCTTACAATCTCATTATTATTTGGAGCTGTAATTAGTGCTACGGATCCAGTAGCTGTAGTTTCAATATTAAAAGAGTTAGGGGCCAGTAAAAAGTTAGGTACTTTAATTGAGGGAGAATCCTTATTAAATGATGGTACTGCTATAGTAATCTTTATGGTTATATTTTTAGGATTAACTGGCGCTGGAGTTGACAACTCTCCTATACTTGAGTTTGTTAGAGTTTCTTTTGGAGGTATAGCTATTGGGCTAATAGTAGGATTTATAATTATCAAATGGATAAAAAAAGTGTTTAATGATGCATTAGTTGAAATTAGTGCTATTGTTGCTGCTGCATATTTAACCTTTTTTATGTCCGAACACTTTTTTGCTGTTTCAGGTGTATTAGCCTTAGTTGCCTTTGGGTTAGTTATGGCAAGTGCTGGAAGAACAAAAATCAGCCCTGAAGTTCAACACTTCTTGCATGAATTTTGGGAATTAGCAGCTTTTATAGCAAACACATTAATCTTCTTGATTGTTGGAGTTGTTATAGCTGAAAGAACGGTATTTACTAGTAACGATGTGTTAATATTATTCATAATTTATATAGGAATTTTTATCGTTAGAGCGATTGTTATGGCAATCTTTTACCCCGCAATGAAACAAATTGGTTATGGTCTTGATAAAAACGATGCTATTGTGGCTTGGTATGGCGCTTTAAGAGGCGCAATTGGTTTAGCATTAGCACTTATTGTTGCTGGGTCGGATGCAATTGATAAAGAAATAAGAGATCAATTTTTGTTCTTCACTGCTGGAATTGTGACTCTAACACTTCTTATAAATGCAACTACAATTAAGATGTTAGTAAATTCATTAGGACTAACAAAATTATCTCCAGCTAAGATGATGGCAATTAACAATGCAAATATTTATGTACAACAGAGTACAGAGAAAAGCATAGAACAATTCAAATCTGACCGCTATTTAAAAAGAGCCAATTGGAAAGCCGTAAAAAAATTCTTACCTGGGTATAATAACATAAATATAGATGTTTCTGTTAAAGAAATTAATGCTATAGCTGAATCCAGAACACGAATATTAGAAAAAGAAAAAAGTAGTTACTGGCACCAATTTAAAGATGGTTTGTTAGGTGACCAAGCATACCAAATATTAACTGGTGACATTAATGATGTATTAGATTCTAAAGGAGTAACATCTTTATCGGAAAGAGGAGATATGGAAAATCTTCTGAAAACTCCTGCTTTTTTAACGAAAGCACTTAACTATCCTATTGTTGGTAAAATTGCTAAACAAATGTTTTTTGAAAGACTAACAACAAGTTATGATTGTGCCAAGGGTTTTGTAAGTGCTCAAGAGGATAGTCTTAAATTGTTAGAGAGTATGTTCCGTGCTGCAGATGAACAAGAAAACAAGAATCTACAAATTATTGAGGAAGAAGTAAATGCGAACAGAATAGAAGGCTTGACTTTTCTTAGAAATCTTGGAAAAGAATACCCTGAGATTTATGGTGCAATTGCTACAAGAGAAGCTATTAGAACTATGTTAAATCATGAGAAACATACTGTTGAACGATTACTAAAGCGAGGAAGAATTTCTGGCTCTGAAGCTGATAAAATGATTCAAGATATAGAATCAAGAATGAAAGTATTAAGAGATGCCCCTCCTGTTTTTGAGCTTCCAGATTCAGAAGAATTGTTAGCCGAAGTATCTTGGTTGAAAGATGTTGATCATGCATCCTTCCATAAAATTGCCAAACAATTTATCAGTAAAGTATATAATGCAGGCGATATATTGTTAACAGAAGAAAAAGTTGAAGATGGAATGTTCATTGTGGTTCGTGGAAACATAAAGATTACAATTAAGGATGAACTAATCGATATGCTAGGACCTGGAAACACAATTGGGGAAGTTGCAGCGTTGAATGAGAATCAAAGGACAGCGACAGTAACTGCAGAATCTCCTTTAACTGTACTTTGGATATCATCTAATAATTTAAAGAAATTAGTTTCAGACCATGAGGTTGTAGGTAATATAATTTGGGATATAACTGCTCAACGCTATAGTTTATATCTTTTACGTAATGTTACTCCATTTGATAGGTTAAGTAAAGGCCAATTTAAGAAAGAATTGAAAAAAGGAAAGGTATCTACAATTAAAGCTTCAGAAACTGTTAACGTAATTGACAAAACAGCGGTTATAATAAATGGTTCGGTAAAAGAAGGTGATAATATTATACAATCTCCAGCAGTACTATCGAATAAAATTTATACTGTAATAAATGAAGTGAAAATCTTTAGTGTAGATGATTTATCTTAAAATTTTACGTACAAAAGCAACAGTAAAATAACTCATAAGAAAAAGCCCCATCCATCCTTCTACGATGGAAACTCCTCTGCTAATACCCACAGGGTAATAATCTCCATAACCTATGGTTAAAAAGGTTATGGCACTATGATAAAAACAGGTCTGAAAATAACTTAGCCCATCTGTAGCCCCAACAGAATTAATGATACTTCCCATATTAATCATTGGGAGCGATAAATATATTAAACTAAAGCCTACATATATTACAAGCATACTAAATAATACCCTTAAAGGACTTGTTGCATAAAGTCCCATCTTATCAAAAATCAACCATCTAAAACCTAATCCAGGTAATTTAAATAAATTCTTCCCCCCTTCTTTAAGAACTAATTTATATTCTGCTGCAAGATCATATCGTTTGAAAAGTATGTATGCTTGGTCCTCATCTTCGTATTTTCCACTCACATGAAAATCTTCCTTTAAAACATTAAACTGTTCTGCTTTTTGCATTAAAGTAGTTTTGGACTGACTTTCAATTAATCCTAGAGCTCCATTATCTTCCCAGTCTATTATAATTCGCCCCAAATTTCTCATCCCATTAAGATAAAGTGTTTTTATATTCACCTTATGATTAACAGTTTTAAGATCAACAATGTCTCTCACAATAGTGTCAGACAAATCAATTATATCTGCTTTCTTTACACATAAATCAAGTGCTACATCTAGCCTTGCTCCTTTAAAAGATAAATATTTAGATATACTTTGAGAGAAACTTACACTCCCTGAACCAAAACTCACATTTTCAAATAGAACTTCTGCCTCACCAAAATCAACTTGTCTAAAAGACATATCATTATTTCCAAAACGAGCTGATCTAAAATTTAAACGACCAGTATTAAATTCTGCTTCATCAAACACAATGTATCCATCTGCAAAAACAGCTCTCCTAAAATCAACCTTTCCATCACCAAATTCAACTCTTCTGAAATCAACTGTTTGATTTCCAAACTTCGATTTTTGAAAACTTATATCCCCTCTTCCAAAACTAGTGTAGTGAAATTTAACTTTACTATTATAAAAGTTAACATTGTTAAAAGCAACTAATCCATCACCAAAATTTGCATTAACAAATGAAATTACTCCTCCATAAAATTGTGCAAATGAGAAAATAACATCAGCTGGTCCAAATTTCACATATTGAAAGCTTATTTCTCCTACTCCAAACTCTACATTCTTAAATTCTACAACTTTTGATGAAAACTCACATTGATAAAAAGAAACATTTCCATGTGCAAACACTGTATCATTAAACTTAACATCGCCTTTAAAGTCAATATAAGAAAAATCAGTTCTTAATGTGCAGTCAAAAAATGCATTCTCTGCATGAAAATTCTTTAAATTAAAATGTGTTAATTCTTCAAGATCTATATTCTTTTTATATTCTGAAATAGAAAAATCCTTAACATAACAACGAGTTAGATCAATATCTTTCTCTTGGCGAATATCTTCATAAACTTCTTCTTTGGTAACAAATCCATATTTGGTTTTAGAAACTAATTTATTCTCAATAAAAGCTTTAACAATTACTGTTTGTTTACACTCTTTCCCTTCAAAATTAAATTGCTCATCTAATATCTCAACCTTATATGTAGCTATTAAACTTTCCATTATGCCATAAATATACAAGATTGTTTACAAAATCGTTAATTTTATAACATGAGAATTAT
This sequence comes from uncultured Flavobacteriales bacterium, assembly GCA_965369165.1. Taxonomy (GTDB): domain Bacteria; phylum Bacteroidota; class Bacteroidia; order Flavobacteriales_E; family Vicingaceae. Next base: position 6,088 of record CBDUPT010000029.1, read on the forward strand.
AGTTATAGCCTTATTTCTATTATCGTTAACCCTAAATGCTCAAGTTAAGGAGTATAAAAATTTTGATGATTTTGAAAAAGACTATTTAAGTCCACATAACGATACAACATATGTTATAAACTTCTGGGCTACATGGTGTCTCCCATGCGTTAAGGAACTCCCTTATTTTGAAGAACTAAACGAAAAGTATAAAGCTGAAAAAGTTAAAATTGTATTAGTTAGTTTAGATTTTACCAAAGAACAAGTAATTAATTACATTGCTAAAAAGAATATAAAAAGTAAAACTATTTTACTAAGTGATAGTAAAACTAATTCTTGGATTAATAAAGTTGATTCCAGTTGGTCAGGAGCAATCCCTATCACTCTATTTTTAAAGAAGAATGAAAAACATTTCTATGAAAAAGATTATCATAATTTAAAAGAATTAGAAACCGATTTATTAAAACTTAACTAAATATAAAGATGAAAAATTTAACTACAATTGCTTTAATTCTAATCACCTCATTATCTGCAATAGCTCAATCTAGTTATAAAATTGGAGATACTGCTACAGATTTTAAACTAAAAGGTACAGACAATAAAATGCATTCTTTATCTGATTTGAAAGATGCGAAAGGATATATTGTCATATTTACTTGTAACCATTGCCCTTTTTCAAAAGCTTATGAGGATAGGATTATTGCTCTTCAAACAAAATATAAAGCTAAAGGATATCATGTTGTTGCAATCAACCCTAACGATCCAAAAGCAAACCCTGCTGACAGTTTTGATAAAATGCAAGAAAGAGCTAAAGAGAAAGGCTTTAATTTTTGGTATTTATTTGATGATGGCCAAAAAATATATCCTCAATATGGTGCAACAAAAACTCCTCATGTATTTTTGCTAGATAAAAACAAAGTAGTTAAATACATTGGTGCTATTGATGATAATTCTAAAGACCCAGCAGCAGTTGAACATATGTATTTAGAAAACGCTATAGATGCATTAATTGCAGGCAAAAAAATAAACCCAGAGACTACTAAAGCGATTGGTTGTAGCATTAAAACAGTAAAATAAATATGTTACTAAGTGAAGATGATTTTAAACGTATTCGCTTAAAAAGCAAAATTAAATTTTTGCAAGCTGATGGAGAAAAAGTTGCTGAACGTTACCACTTCAAATTTAGAGTTGTTCTTTATACTTACAATGGTTTTTTTGTAGAAGTGTGGCGGTCATTAAAATTTGATGAGATATATTCCATTGATATTGCTCCTAAACGTAGTATTAAAGAAGCATATTTAAATGTAATTGATTTAGATAAATTAGGATTAAACAATTTAATCTAAAGCTCGCTTTGTTACATAAACGCGCCAACCGAAAACAGCAAGTTGAAATTTCGAAGCCTTTGATAAATCCAAACGTTGTTTAGTATAACTAGGTAATATCAACTTATTAAGTTTGGCTAATGTTTTAAAAAATTGGTTTTTCATAAATCAAAAATACTAAAACAAAAAAGCCTCAACTTTCGTTGAGGCTTTTTTAATATTAACTAAATCTTTTACTTAACTAACTTAACAGTATAGTTGTTTGCTTGGTTATAAATATTAACCATATACACTCCACTTGCATTATTTGAAAGGTTTACCTCTTCAATTTGCTTAGATGAAGCGACATTGATTTGCTCAACAGCAACAACCTGCCCTATAGAATTAGTGATATTCATATTGTATATTCCTAACTCTAAATCGTTTAATCCTAACTGAATATTACCAGAAGCATCATAATAAGCAGTTACACTATTTGAAGAATTTAATTCTTCAAGTCCAGTACAAACACTAACATTTGCTGTTACAGGTTGTCTTGGGCTTACACAATCGGCTTCTTTAACATTCCAATCATAAAAGAAATAGTAATAACCATTTGGGTTAGTACCTGCACTACTTCTAGTAATAGATGCTATTCCACTTAAAGTATAAGGGTAATTAGTTCCTGCATTATTTCTATATAAATCAATGTTTGACGTACTTGATACACCTAATTGATAATCAGTACCAGGACTAATCATAAAGTTAAGATTAACAGTTTGTGCAGTTGTTGGTGAATTAGTAAGGTTAACTACTTTTGTTTGCAACGGGTTTCCTTGATCATCTCTTAACTCTATAGTTCTATTTCCTGCAGCACTTGAGTATACCTCTACAGAAACTAACTCCATTGGTTGAAAAACATCAAATATTAAATATTGGAAGTTATTAAAGTTATTACCTCCACCTGTATTATCAAGTTTACCTAAATTACCACTTGCACCAGCTACAACATTATCAACATAGTAAGTTGTTGTATTACTTAAAACTGGTGTAGTATAACTAGGTCCAGTAAAGAAAGAAGTTCCTCCAGTTGGATTATTGTACCAATTTAAAACTCCAGAACCACTTGCTAATAAATTTGCAGTATTATTCTCACAAATATTATCATCTGTAGTTACAGGTGCATTAGGTGTACTAACAGTAATGTAAGCAGTTTTCGATGTTGTATCTGCTCCACATAACCCGCCATCAGCAATCAATTCTACTGTGTAAGTTCCATTTGCCATATAGTTATGTGTAGGGTTATTATTTGTATCTAATGGAGAACCATCTCCAAAATCCCAAGTATAATTAACTCCATTAATACTATTGTTATTAAAGTTAACAGAAAAAGGAACAGCACATCCAGATAAAGATCCTGTGCTAAAATCACTCACTACACTTGCAGAGTATGGTAATCCAACACCAACTGCGTACCAAGCATTAGTTACTTGTTCATGCTCAAAGCTACAAGGCCCAAATAAATCTATCGCAGATTGTATTCCATAAAATCTTGCATCAACGTATTCATCATTCTGAGTAAGGTAAACTGTTAAATTTCTAAATGCTACTTTACTTGCATTAGGAACTCCTAAAGAAGATATATTATAATTATCGTTATTATCATTTGTACCAGAACCTCCATCACACAATAAATAATACCAATAATTTTGAACACCACTATTCGTATGAACCCCTCCATTATCTTGTGTTCCTGTGTAATAATTAGTACCCATATATGTATCAGGGTCACCTTCTGCTTTTGGGTTAGACATATCACGAATTACCCAGCTTAAATCTTCACCTAATGTCCAACTATATTGACTTGGTCTTGTCCATCTTTCAATAGTGTTCCCAAAAATATCACTAAAAGACTCATTTAAAGCACCTGATTCATTTTGATAAACTAAATTAGCTGAATTTGAAGTTAAGCCATGAGTTATTTCATGCCCTGCAATATCTAATGATGTAAGCGGTGCATTATTACCACTCCCATCACCATAAGTCATATATTGACCATTCCAAAATGCATTCGCATAATTATTATCATGATGTACATAGCTATCTAATCTAAACCCATTTCCATCGATACTATTCCTTCCATGCTCAGTTAAATAATAATCATAAGTCATTTCAGACCCAAAATGAGCATCTAAACCAGCTTCTGGTCCAGCCCAATTGTTCGAATTATTCGTAATATCAGTATTATTATAGTTAGTAGTGTTACTATTTGTAAAAGTTCTTATACCATTTCCTCTACCAGTTTCTTGTAATCTATGGTTATTACCTCCAGTATTATCACAAGTAATTGTTCGGTTACCACTATAAAGTGTAGTAGCTGTACCAGTAACATCAACTTCATGAATTAAGTTCTGCTCCCATACAATACCTCCAGTATGCGCATCAACAAAAACTTCAGTTCTACCATGAGGCTCTTCAGCATAAATGTTAAACTTATAAGCTAAAACTAATTCAGCATCAATCTTTCCACCTTTATTAATTAAGACTAATTCTGCAGTTGGATAATAAGTTGCATTTGGATCCTCTGTCCTGTGCTTTAAAAAATGTTCTTCTTCTGGATCTTGCCATTTATATAGAGTTGCACCAACATGAGATAATGCAGCATTTAAAGCTGCAGTAGAACCTAAACTAGGTTTAGTTGACACAGATACATTACTAAACAAATATCCATTTAAAGAATGGATTAACCCATTATTTGTATGAGTTAAAAACATAGACGATTCAATTGGCACACCGTTAATGGTTTGAATGTAACGATAATGCATCATACCTAAAGAACCTACCTGTTCATCAATTAACTGAAGTCCATAGTTGGCATCCGTTTCGTAATAGTTTTTTAACCAATTCTCTAAATTTGAAGAAGGTAATTCTTTTCCTTTCTTAAATTTAACGTAGTTAGGTATATTAGTGAAGTTTTTGATTCGAACCAATTCTCCATTCTTGGCTTTTTCTTGTGCTCTTTTCCCTTGTAATATTGTTGAAGTAACTTCAGCATTTACAGATAAAAAAGAAACTACAGAAGCTAATAAAAGTAGTTTTTTCATCTCTATATAAGTATAAGTTTAGTTAGTTAAGGTCTAAATTTAGGCTATTTTAATGAAAAAACCAACAAACAATTGACGAAGACTATCAATGCTAAGACAAAAATCACATAAAATGAAAGAATCAAAAACTATAAACGTTATTGTTTATTTTGGTTTCGGTAGTAATTAATAGATAATCGGTAGAACAATAGTGTAAAAAAAAAAAAAAAATGAATTGTTTTTAACATTTATAATTTACCATTCAAAACAACCCTGTCAATTACATTACTGCCAAAAGCATATGGGATATATGATAAAGATGAAATTGATTTTGTTATGATAATGTTAGCCTTTTTACCTACAGCAATACTTCCGTGTGTTTTAGACAAATCTATTGCATAAGCGCCATTAATAGTAGTAGCATTAATTGCTTCTTCTGGTGTCATTTTCATTTTAATACATGCCAAAGACAAAACAAAAGGTATATTTCCTGAGGGTGTTGACCCTGGATTGAAGTCACTAGCTAAACATAAAGGCAATCCATTATCTATTAATCTCCTTGCCGGAGCGTAAGGAATATTTAAAAAGAAAGAACATGAGGGTAAAACTGTTGGCATAACATCAGATTTAGATAAATCATCAATATCCTTTTCTGTCATTACCTCCAAATGATCTACAGAAAGCGCTTTATTTTTTATTCCTACCTGTATCCCTCCTATTGAGGTAAACTGGTTCACATGAATTTTAGGGGTTAAACCTGCTTTAATACCTGCTTCTAAAATCAAATTAGTTTCTTCTGGAGTATAATAATTAGTCTCACAAAAAACATCTATATAATCAGCTAAATTTTCGCTTTCTATTAACGGAATCATTTCATTAATAATTAAATCAATATAGCCTTCTCTATTTTCTTTATACTCTTTCGGAATTGCATGAGCGCCCAAAAAAGTAGCTTTAATAGTTAAATCACTATCCTCTTTTAATCGTTTTATAACTCGAAGCATTTTAAGTTCCGCATCAACACTTAAACCATATCCACTTTTTATTTCAACTGCTCCTGTCCCAGTACTCTTAATTTCTTGCAACCTATTCCAAGCAGAATTATAAAGCTCATCTTCGCTTTTATCAGCTAGTTTTTTTGCTGAATTTAAGATTCCCCCACCTTTTTTAGCTATTTCTTCATACGTCAACCCATTAATTCTATCTACAAACTCACCCTCTCTACTTTCTGCAAAAACAATGTGGGTATGCGAATCACAAAAAGCAGGCATTACCATTTGTCCTTCAACATCCATAATTTCTAAACCTACCCAATCCGTTATTTCAGGAAAATCATCCATTCCACCATAATCAACAATCAAGTCATCCTCTATGGCTAACCAAGCATTTTTAATGGTTGGCAAAACAGCCATATCTTTTCCTGAAACTTTTGTTTTAGGAGTTTCTTCTACTTGAATTAATTCTTTGATATTCTTAATTAATAACCTACTCATTCTTCATATTTATAACCCGAAATTAGTAAAAATACACCTACAGAAAGAATTAAAATTAATAGTATTTTAGCATTTGATTTAAGCACCCTACTATGTCAGGAAATTCATTTGGAAATATTTTTAGAGTTACCACATTTGGAGAATCTCATGGATTAGCAATTGGTGGTGTAATTGATGGATGTCCTGCTGGTTTAAAAATTAATTTAGATTTTATTCAAAATGAACTAGCAAAACGTAGACCTGGTCAATCTAGAATAACAACTCAAAGAAAAGAAGAAGATGAAGTAGAGTTTTTGTCTGGAATTTTTGAAGGAGTAACTACTGGAACCTCTATTGGCTTTGTAATTAAAAACAACAACCAAAAGTCTCAAGATTATTCTCACATCAAAGATAAATATCGCCCATCTCATGCTGATTACACTTATGATGCTAAATATGGCACTAGAGATTATAGAGGTGGTGGTCGAAGCTCTGCTAGAGAAACTGCATGTAGAGTTGTAGCTGGAGCAATTGCTAAACAAGTTTTAGCACATTATAATATTACTATTAACGCTTATGTATCTCAAGTAGGTGATATTAAGTTATTAAAACATTACACCCAACTTGATTTAGAAACTACTTATAATAACCCTGTTCGTTGTCCTGATGAAAATCTAGCAGATGTAATGTTTAATTTCATTGATAAAACTAGAAAAGAAGGAGATACTATTGGAGGGCTAGTTAGTTGCGTAATAAAAGGAACACCTTTAGGTTTAGGCGATCCTGTTTTTGATCGTTTAGAAGCTGACTTAGCTAAAGCTATGTTAAGCATAAATGCCACAAAAGGCTTTGAATTTGGCTCTGGGTTTGACGGTATAACTCAAAAAGGTTCTGAGCATAATGATGAGTTCTTTATTGAAAATGACACTGTAAAAACTAAAACAAATAATTCAGGAGGAATACAAGGAGGCATAAGCAACGGTGAAGACATCTACTTTAATGTAGCATTTAAACCTGTTGCTACTATTATGCAAAAACAAAATACAGTTAACACTAACTTTGAAGAGGTAACTATTGATGGAAAAGGAAGACACGACCCATGTGTTTTACCTAGAGCAGTACCTATTGTTGAAAGTATGGCTGCGATTGTTTTAGTTGACCACTTACTAAGAAATAGAACAATACAATTAAACAATTAATTGATGTACCAATGTGGAGATTATTTTCAAATAGATAAAAAGGCTTTATCTTTAAGAACTTTATAAACTTTCAACTTTACAAACTAACTTAGATGAAAAAATTAGCATTACATTGGAAAATATTAATAGGAATGGTATTAGGAGTACTATTTGCACTCTTAATGGTTCAATTTGCTTGGGGATCTGATTTTATTAAAGACTGGATTAAGCCTTTTGGGAAAATGTTTATTAATGCCTTAAAATTAATAGCTGTTCCTTTAATTCTTGCATCACTTATAAAGGGAGTTTCTGATTTAAAAGACATTTCTAAACTCTCAAAAATGGGAGGAAAAACAATTGTTACTTATGTATTAACTACAGTTGTTGCAGTTTGTATTGGTTTGTTAGTTGTTAATATAGTGCAACCCGGTAAAAGTATATCAGAAGAAACAAGAACAGAATTACTAGAAAGTTATAAAGAAGATGCTGCCAGTAAGAAAGAAGCTGCTCTTAAACAAAAAGAAACAGGCCCACTTCAAGCTTTGCAAGATTTAATCCCAAGTAACATAGTAAGCGCAGCTTCAGATAATGGAAATATGCTTCAAATAATAGTATTT
>CBDUPT010000030.1:0-13567 GCA_965369165.1 uncultured Flavobacteriales bacterium
ATTGTTTTAACTGCAGCGAATAGTGGTTTAGGAACAATCACTTGGTATGATGATCCTAATGGTACAAATGTGATAGGAACAGGAACTCCATTTTATCCGACAGTTAATGATACAGGAACATATGTGTTTTATGTAAATGAAGTAGGTGGTTGTGCAACCAATTTAGATTCAGTTGTAATTGTAGTAAAAGGAGTTAATGCCCTTATTAATGCTAACCCTACTTCTGGATTAGTACCATTGAATGTTATTTTTGGTAATGGAAGTACAATAGGTCCAGGAATTAACTACTGGTGGGATTTTGGGACAGGAGATACAAGCAACCTTTTTCAACCAACTTATATTTATAATGATGATGGTACTTATACAGTTATGTTAATTGTTACGGATGGTTTCTGTTATGACACTGCTTATGTAACAATAGACGCTATAAAAGAATCATTAATTGTAGTACCAAATGTATTTACTCCAAACGGAGATGGTAGCAATGATGTATTTAAATTAATAGAATTAAATTTAAAAACTGTTGAAGGTGAAATTTATAATCGTTGGGGACAAAAATTATATACTTGGAACGAATTAAATGGTTCTTGGGATGGTAAGGTTTCTGGAAAAATTGCTCCAGATGGAACATACTTTTACTTAATAAACGCAGTTGGCTTAGATGATGAAAAGCATTTATTGAAAGGCTCGTTTAGTTTAATTAGATAAGCATAAAAAATCCCGCTTTTAGCGGGATTTTTATTAAACCAATTTATTTTTAACTAAATACTCAGCAATTTGAACAGCGTTTGTTGCTGCTCCTTTTCTGAGGTTATCCGTAACTATCCACATATTAATAGTGTTTGGTTGAGATTCATCTCGTCTAATTCTACCAACAAAAACATCATCTTTACCTTCTGCATATAGCGGCATAGGGTAAGTGTTAGTGTCTGTATTATCTTGTAAAGTTATTCCATCAGTTTCATGTAAAATTTTACGAACCTCAGCCAAGTCAAAATCCTTTTCAAACTCAATATTTACAGTTTCTGAATGCCCCCCAACTACCGGTACACGAACAGCAGTAGCTGTAAGTTTAAGACTATCGTCACCCATAATTTTTTTAGGCTCATTCATTAATTTTAATTCTTCTTTGGTGTATCCATTTTCTTCAAAAACATCACAATGAGGAATACAGTTTTTGTCAATAGGGTAATGATAGGCTTTTTCTCCATCAACACCATTTCTTTCATTTTCTAATTGTTCAACCGCTTTTACTCCAGTTCCTGTAATAGATTGATAAGTTGATATAACAGCTCTTTTAATCTTGTATTTTTTGTGTAACGGATTCATTACCAATACCATTTGTATGGTAGAACAATTAGGGTTGGCAATAATTTTATCCTCAGTAGTAAGAACATCTGCATTAATTTCTGGAACAACTAATTTGTTGTTTGGGTTCATTCTCCATGCTGATGAGTTATCAATAACTGTTGTTCCTACTTCCGCAAATTTTGGAGCCCATTCTAAAGATGTTTCCCCACCAGCAGAAAAAATAGCAATATCAGGAATCATTTCAACAGCTGTTTGTAAACCAACAACCTTAAATTTTTTGCCCTTATATTCAATTTCTTTTCCTACTGATTTTTCTGAAGCAACAGGAATTAATCCTGTTAATGGAAAATTTCTTTCAGCTAATACTTTTAGCATTACATTTCCTACCATTCCGGTAGCTCCTACAACGGCAATTTTCATTTGTTTTATTTTAAGATTGAATAAAAGGCAAAAGTAGAATAAAAAATAGAGCTTATTAAAACCTCTTATCATGAATTAAAGCAATGTTATCTTATTTTAACTAATTTGTTATTAGCAGTTACAAAAAGAAACATTTTGGCTACTTTTATTCCATGTTACACAAGTTGCTATTTATAACATGTTTGTGCTTAGGGAGTGTTGGTTTTTCTCAGTTTACTGATGATTTTACCGATGGAGATTTTACCAACAATCCAACTTGGAGTGGTGATAACGCTTTATTTACTGCTGCAACAGGTGAATTAAACTCTCAAAACACTGGAGCTAACAACTACTATTTAAGTACACCATCAACAGCAGCATTAAATGCTCAATGGGATTTTTATTTTAATATGATGTTTGGAACATCAGGAGCCAATTATGTTGATGTTTATTTAATTTCTGATGTGTCAGATGTAACCAACCCTAATAATGGATATTTTGTAAGAATAGGAGGAACCCCAGATGAAGTTTCTTTATACAAAATGGTTGGAGGAACACCAACTATATTAATTGATGGGCCAGATGGGGTAATAAATAGTACCTCAAACAACCCTTTTAATGTTAGAGTTACTAGAGACCTTGCTAATAATTGGACTTTAGAATATGATGATGGTGTTTTAGGACCTTATACCAATGTGGGTAGCATTGTAGATAATTCTTGTACTACTTCTACTTTTTTTGGAATTGCAATTACACAATCAGCAGCAGCAAGTCCAATTAATAACCATTTTTTTGATAACATAAGTGTTGGAGCTATTGTTGGAGACACCTCAGCTCCTGTTGTTGATTCTGTAGTGGTGGTTAACTCAACTAATTTAGATGTATATTTCAATGAAGTTGTTGATTTAACAACTGCTCAAACACTAACCAATTATACTGCAGATGGTGGATTAGGAAATCCAACTAATGCTCAAAGAGACTTGTTAGATTCTTCAATAGTGCATTTAACTTTTGCAACAGCTTTTACTAATAGTCAACCTTATAATTTAACCATTACTAATGTTGAAGACACGACAAGTAATGCCATAACAAGTATTGTTGAACCATTTATTTATGTGGTAATTATTGTTCCGAATGTTGGAGATGTTTTAATCAATGAAATATTTGCTGATCCATCTCCTCAAGTTGGTTTACCAGGTGAGGAGTTTGTGGAATTATACAACAAGTCTAACAATGCATATATTCTAAATAATTGGCAATTTGTTAATACTACAACAGCAAAAACACTTCCTAACTTTGCTTTACTTCCAAATAGCTATGTTATACTTTGTGATGTAAATGACACCAATCTTTATAGTTCTTATGGAGATGTAATAGGGATTAGTTCTTTTACTGCTCTAACCAATGGTGGCGATAGTTTAACTTTACTAGACGATAATAACAATGTAATTGATATAGTTGCTTATAATCTTTCTTGGTATAATGACCCCTCAAAAGATGATGGAGGATATACTTTAGAATTAATAAATCCTAAACACCCTTGTACTAGTTCAGTAAATTGGATTGCTTCTGCTGATGTTACCGGAGGAACACCTGGAACACAAAACTCTGTTTTTGATACATTGCCAGACAATCAAAACCCTATTATTAGTAATGTAGATATTATATCTGCAACTCAAATAAATGTTCTGTTTAATGAGATTATGGATAGTGCTAGTTTAGCAAATGCAACGTATGCTATCAATAATGGAATCTCTGTTACAGGTTCAATTATTAACCCTAATAAACAAGAGGTTGGGTTAACTGTTAGCCCAGCATTAGATTCTTCAACAGTTTATACACTTACAATTACTGGTGGAAACGACTGTTCAGGAAACCCATTAAACCCAAATACGATCAACTTTGGTATAGGAAAAGCGCCTTTAAAATATGAAGTTGTTATTACAGAATTATTCCCAGATCCTTCTCCAACAATAGGTTTGCCAACAGAAGAGTTTTTGGAGTTATATAACAACACCAATAAAATGATTGATTTAAGTAATTGCTGGATATCTGACCAAAGCTCTGCTGTTCAAATAGCTTCTGGTAAAATTCTACCAGGAGAATATGCAATTATTTGTGACGATAATTTTGAAAACCAATATGCTCCTTTTGGTAAAGTAATAACTGTTGGAACATTACCATCACTGAACAATGCTGAAGATGAAATGACACTTTGGGATGCAGATAGCAATTTAATACATACGGTTCATTATTATGACACGTGGTATCAAGACTTAAATAAAGAAGATGGTGGTTGGACTTTAGAAATGGTTGACCCTAATAACCCTTGTGGAGAAGCGAATAATTGGAGAGCTTCTACAAAGTGGTTTGGTGGAACTCCTGGAACTCAAAACACAGCTTTTGGAACTAATCCTGATGTTAGTTTACCTCAGCTTTTACAAGCAAATGCATTAACTGATTCAACAGTACAATTAACTTTTAGTGAACTTATTGAAAGTTCAAGCTTATTGGCCGCTTCGTATTATATTAATAATGGAATTACAATCGGAACAATAACTGTTATTGACGGCAAAAATGTTGTGTTAAGCTTAACCAACAAACTAACTTTTCAAGTGGTTTATACTGTTACAGTAACTGGAGCTTCAGATTGTGTAGGTAATTTAATAGGAACTAATAATAAGGCAGATTTTGCTTTACCAGAACAAGGTTTTGCGGGTGATTTAGTAATTAACGAAGTACTTTTTAACCCATATACAGGAGGCTCTGATTTTGTTGAGGTTTATAATAACTCTAACAAGTATATTAACTTACAACACTGGAATTTAGCTAATATAGAAAATGATAGTATTGATAATTATAAACCAATTACAGATCAACCTTATTTATTGTTGCCAGGAGGCTTTGTGCTATTAACTAAAGATGCTCAAAGTACAGCGAATGAGTATATAAATTCAGTAACAACAGCCTTTTTACAAATGGAAAGCCTACCTACCTATAACAATGATGAAGGGGATGTTTATTTGATGAACAATTTAGGAATGATGGTAGATAATTTTTCTTACAATGAAGACATGCATTTTGCTTTATTAAATAGTGTTGACGGAGTTTCGTTAGAACGAATAGATTATGATAGAAATAGTAATGATGCTAGTAACTGGCATTCTGCTTCTGAAGATGTTGGTTTTGCAACACCAGGATATGAAAATTCTCAATATCAACAAACAAATAATGATGGTAATGAGATTAATGTAGAGCCTGAAACTTTCTCTCCAGACAATGATGGTTATGATGATGTAGTAAACATCAACTACAACTTTTCTGAAGGAGGATATGTAGCCAATGTATTGATTTATGATGCAAAAGGAAGGTTAGTTAAAAACTTACTCCAAAACGAATTGTTAGGAACATCTGGAACCTTTAGTTGGGATGGAACTTCTGATAATAATGAAAAAGGAAGAATAGGAATTTACATTATTTTTGTTGAGGTGTTTGATTTAAACGGAGATGTAAAAAGCTTTAAAAAGACTTGTGTTTTAGCAGGAAGATTAAACTAATTCTTAATTAAATGAAAGGAGTTTTATTCTCATTGATTTTTATACCATTATTTGCAATAGGTCAAAATACGTTTCAGTATAGCGATAAAGAATTTGAAATAGGTTCAATACATATTACACCTCCCATTTCTTTTAATACATGTTTTAGATTAGGACAGAATGTTGAATTTGTTGTGATTGATAGCCTTATTGCTTTTTTGACTAACAACCCTAACTTATCTGTTGAAGTAGGAAACCATACAGACTATAGAGGTTCAGCAAGCTATAACTTAAAACTTTCAGAAAGATGTGCAGAAAGCGTAGTAATAAAATTAATTACGGCTGGAATTGATTCTACAAGATTGACATTTAAGGGTTATGGAGAATCACAACCTATTATTTCTCACGATATCATCCGTAAGATTTTAATATCAGAAGAAAGAGAGCGACTTCATGCTATTAATAGAAGAAACGAGATAAAAATCATTAAGATTAAATGAAAAAATGGAAGAAGCATTAAAAACATTATATAAAAAATTAGGGTTAAGGTATCAATCACACCCTTGGCATGGAATAGATTTAGGAAGCAATGCTCCAAAAGAAGTAATGTCGTTTATTGAAATGACTCCTGATGATTCTGTAAAGTATGAAATAGATAAAGCTTCTGGTTATATCAAGGTTGACAGACCACAAAAATTTTCGAATATTGTTCCTGCCCTGTATGGTTTTTTACCCCAAACTTATTGTGCTGAAAGTGTTGCAGAATACTGTATGCAACAATCAGGTAAAACAGGTATTATTGGTGATGGAGATCCTTTAGATATTTGTGTGTTAACTGAAAGAAACATTACGCATGGAAATATTATTGTTCCTGCCATACCAATAGGTGGTTTAAGAATGATAGATGATGGAGAAGCGGATGATAAAATTATTGCGGTTTTAAAAGGAGATGAGGTTTATCAAAATTGGAATGATATTTCAGATTGTCCGGAATCTATAATTAAACGATTAAAGCATTATTTTTTAACGTATAAAGGCATTCCAGGCGAAGAATCTCCAAGAGTTGAAATAACTCACATCTATGGCAAAGAAGAAGCCTTAGAAGTGATTAAAAGAAGTCAAAAAGATTACTTATCTCATTATGGTGAAATTGAAAGTGAGCTTTCTAAAGCTACTATTGATTTAATGAACTTGAAAGGTTAGTATAATCCACCAAGGTTTTTAAAACCTTGGTGGATTGACATCAATTTAAACACTTCCAAAGTTTTAAACTTTATAAGTGTTTTTTGAGAAGCCGAAGCCAAAGGTTAAATTTTTCGGTATCTCAAAACAAATGGTAACTTTGGCAACAAAATTGAGTTTTAGCAAAAAACCTTAATCATTTAATGAAAAAAGTAATCTCAATATTCATCTTGTTTTTAATAATTGCTAGTGCTTCTGCACAAGTAGTTTTTAATCAATCTTACCATAATTTTGGAGAGGTAAATAAAGGAGATAAAAAGTATTTCGATTTTACTTTTACCAATGCTGGAAAAACTACAGCTCATATTTTAAGAATAGAAGAACCTTATGGTATTGATGTAAAATTTTCAAGCAAAGAAATTTTACCTGATAGCACTGTAATTGTTCGAATAAAATACACCCCAAAGAAAAAAGGAAAATTTAAAAAAGATGTGCCTGTTTGGATTAGTGTAAACAACGAGCCAATAACATTAACTGTTGAAGGAAATGCTAAAACGTTTGACATCAATGAATCCTTAGCTTGTCCTGATTTTAAAGTAAAAAAACAACCACAAGAATTACGTTCAGACTTAAAAATAAAAGTGATTGATGTAAATACTAAAGAGCCTATAAAAAATGCGACAGTAGAAATTATTTGGGGAGGATTAGTTTACAAGAAAGTTGCTACCGATAAAAACGGAGAAACAAGCCAAAATTTAAAATGGGAAAACTATTACTTAGTAGTTAATGCTGAAGGATATGGAACAAAAGAACAGGACTTTTATGTAAATGAAAAAAATAATTTTATTCAATTTGAATTGGGCGAGCCTACTAAAGAAGAATTAATTGTTATAGTTGATACAGTTCCAGAACTTGAGGAACCAGATACTGTGGTAGAGCCTGAAAATGTAGTTATTGAACCTGAAGATACTATTTCAACAAAAGAGTTGCCAGTTAATTTGTATGCTCCAAATAACATTGTGTTTTGTATAGATGTTTCTGTATCGATGAAACAGCAAGGCCGATTAGATTTATTAAAAGCTTCAATGATAGAACTGTTAAATGGTTTGCGTCCGATTGATAGGTTGGCAATAGTAACTTATGCTTCATCAACTAATGTTGTTTTAAGGTCGGATTTTGTAACCAATAAAGCAGAAATAACGGAATTAATACAAGAGTTAAAAGCTGGGGGTTATACTGCAGGAGCTAAAGGAATAAAAAAGGCCTACCAACAGGCTCGCGGAAACTTTATTGAAGGAGGTAACAATCAAGTAATAATTGCTACAGATGGTGCTTTTAACTTAAATTCAAGTAGTAGTTCAATTTTAGAAGATGTTGCTGAAAACCTTACAAGAGGAGTCTCTATTTCAGTAGTTGGAGTTAAAAACGAAAGAAAAACGGTAAAATCTATGAAAGCCATTGCTCAAAAAGGTGGTGGAAACTATATTCATATAGAATCTTACGCTCAAGCTAAGCCACTTCTGATGAATGAAATTAAATTGAACTCACGAAAAAAATAATCTTGGAAAAGAAAAAGATTGCCATACTTGGTTCTACGGGGTCTATTGGAACACAAGCATTAGAAGTTATTGAAGAACATGCTGATAAGTTTGAAGTAGAGGTGTTAACAGCTAATTCAAATGCTGACTTATTAATAGAACAAGCTCTTAAATTTAAGCCCAATACAGTTGTAATTGTTGATGAAACAAAATTTGAAAAAGTTTCTGAAGCATTATGGGAACATGACATTAAAACCTTTACTGGGATTGATGCATTAGCCCAAGTGGCTGCAATGCAAGAAACAGATGTTGTATTAACTGCTTTAGTTGGTTATGCAGGTTTGCTTCCAACCATAAAAGCAATTGAAGCTAAAAAAACAATTGCTTTAGCTAATAAAGAAACTTTGGTTGTTGCTGGAGAGTTAATTACTAAATTGGCGGCTCAAAATGGAGTACATATTTACCCAGTAGATTCTGAACACTCTGCAATTTTCCAATGTTTAGTTGGAGAGTTTCAAAATAAAATTGAAAAAATATATTTAACTGCTTCGGGAGGGCCATTTAGAGGGAAGAAAAAACAAGACTTGTTAAACATCACCAAAGAACAAGCTTTAAAACATCCTAACTGGGATATGGGAGCAAAAATCACGATTGATTCTGCAACCTTAATGAATAAAGGCTTGGAAGTGATTGAAGCTAAATGGTTATTTAACTTGCAGCCTGAGCAAATTGATGTAATTGTTCATCCACAATCAATCGTGCACTCATTAGTGCAATTTGAAGATGGAAGTATGAAAGCTCAAATGGGTTTACCAGACATGAAACACCCTATACAATATGCTCTTTCATTTCCATATAGATTAACATCTAGCTCTCCTCGTTTTAACTTTATGGATTATCCAGAATTAACTTTTGAGCAACCAGATAAGGAAACTTTTTTGAATTTATCCTTAGCTTATGAAGCTTTACAAAAAGGAGGAAACTTAGCCTGTATTTTAAATGCTGCTAATGAAGTAGCGGTAGAAGCATTTTTAAATGATAAAATAAAATTTTTGGAAATAGCGGAGGTTAACCAAAAATGTATGGAGCAAATAGCTTTTGTTAAAACGCCAACTTACGAGGACTATGTGGCAACAGATTCAGAAACCAGAGTGTTTGCTAACAGTCTTATCAAATAAAACACCTCTCCGAGGAGGGGTGTCATCCTGAGCGGAGTCGAAGGATAGAAGTGGGTTGTGAATAGTTACTTTAGTTAGCTAAAAATAATTAACTTCGCTCCCCAATTAAATCAATAATATGGATTATATCATTCAAGGCGGTCAGCTATTACTAAGTATTTCAATTCTTGTTGTTTTACACGAAGGAGGTCATTTTTTCGCTGCAAAACTCTTTAAAACTAAAGTAGAGAGTTTTTATTTATTCTTTAATCCATGGTTTTCTATTTGGAAGAAAAAAATTGGTGAAACTGAGTATGGTATTGGTTGGTTACCACTTGGTGGGTATGTAAAAATTGCCGGAATGATTGATGAGAGCATGGATAAGGAGCAGATGAAAAAACCTGCTGAACCATGGGAATTTAGATCCAAACCGACTTGGCAGCGATTAATAATTATGCTAGGTGGTATTATCGTTAATGTAATTGTTGGGTTTTTAATTTACAGTTTTGTACTAATGGCTTATGGAGATAAATATTTAGCTCCTTCAGAATTAAAAGATGGAATTTGGTGTACAAATGAAGCAGTAACAAATGAGATTGGGTTACAAACAGGTGATAAAATAATCACCATTAATGGAACAGCTCCTGCTACATTTACAGCAATGCAAGAGGAGATTTTTTATGCTCAAACACTTACAGTTGAGAGAGATGGGAAAGAGTTGAAATTAGATATTCCAGAAAATTTAATAGAGACGCTTATTGACAATAGAACTGGTCCAATGTTTATGCCTCGTATTCCATTCGTAATAGGTGGTATTAGAGAGGGTTATGTGGCTGAAAATGCTGGGTTTGAAGAGCAGGATAAAATTGTAGGAATAAATAATGTAGAGATTAAATATTATGATCAATTTAAGGCGGTTGCTACACAGTTTTCTACACAACAAGTTGAAATAAATATTTTGAGAGATGGAAAACCAATGAATATTGCTTTAACAATTCCAGATTCAAACATTGTTGGGATAGCACCATTTGGGTATTCTATTTCAGCTTTAGATAAAGCTGGATTATATAATCTAGAAACTCAAGAATATTCATTTGGAGAAGCTTTTCCAGCGGGTTATCATAAAGCAGAAGAGAAAATAGTAAACTACTATAAACAGTTTAAAATGATGCTTAACCCAAGCACAGGAGCTTATAAAGGAATGGGAGGGTTTGTATCAATAAGCAGAATGTTTGGTACCGAATGGAATTGGCAAAATTTCTGGGAAAAAACAGCTTGGATTTCATTGGTATTAGCATTTATGAATTTATTACCAATACCAGCTTTAGATGGGGGGCACGTAATGTTTTTATTGTATGAAATGATTACTAGAAGAAAACCAAATGAAAAAGCGATGGAATATGCCCAAATGGCTGGGATGATATTATTGTTAGCTTTTATGGTTTATGCCAATACCGATTTCCTCAGGCTTTAACTAGTTGCCAAAAATGAATATTGAAGAGTACAGAGATTATTGTGTCGCCAAAAAAGGGGTAACAGAAGCATTTCCTTTTGATGAAACTACTTTAGTATTTAAGGTGATGGGCAAAATGTTTGCCTTAACAGGAGTTGATAGTTTCGAGTATATTAACTTAAAATGTGACCCAGAAAATGCAGTTGAACTAAGGGAGCAATACAACGGTGTAAAGCCAGGTTACCATATGAGTAAAAAACATTGGAATTCCGTTTACCTTAACTCCGATGTTTCAGATAGAATGATTTATGACTTAATAGATGATTCCTATCAATTAGTTGAAAAATCACTTACTAAAAAATTACAAGCAGAATTAAATAACTTATAATACCTTTGTTCTATGAAGAAGGTGTTAGGATATTTTTTACAAGGGTTACTATATACGTTGCCAATATCTGCTACAATTTATGTAGTTTATCAAGCTATAGTTTTAATTGATGGTATTCTACCAATTAGAATACCTGGGCTGGGAATTTTAATACTATTAGTTAGCATTACCCTAATAGGGTTTTTAGGGGGAGCATTAATTTCTAGTAGAATTTTAAAATTAGAAAAAATACTAGATAGGGTTCCATTAATTAAAATCATTTATACATCTGTAAAAGATTTGCTTTCAGCATTTGTAGGTAAGAAGAAACGGTTTACTGAACCTGTTTTGGTTAAAATGGAAGGAAATGTAGAGCGATTAGGCTTTATAACTCAAAAAGACTTAACAGATTTGGGAATTTCTGCTGATAAAATAGGGGTTTACATCCCTTTTTCTTACGCTGTTACAGGTAATTTAATAATTGTTCCCAAAGAGTGTGTTTCACCTGTTAATGCGAATTCTGCAGACATTATGAAGTTTATAATTTCAGGAGGAGTTACTGAGATTGATGAGCAAGAAACTAAAGAAAAAGAAGCGTAATTATTCGTTAGCAAAAATTACGGCTAAAGCCATTCCTTTATCTGCATTAGCATAGTCTACTTCTAATGTTAACGAGTTTTCTTTATCACTATATCGGTATAAATCAGCACTTTCTTCTAATTTATATTTGGATAAATCAATCTCTGATTTAAAACCATCTAATACAACCAAAACATTTTCTTTAGTAGCAAAGTACCCATCAAACCCTATTTCAAAACACCCTTTTTCATCAAACAAATAAGTTACGATATATCGATCTCCTTCTCCAACTTCAAACTCATATTTTAACCTATCCAGTCCTTCATTTATAAGTTTACCATTTTCTTCTTTTCTAATCTCTTCAATAGATTTATTAATGTCATTAATTCTTTCGCTAAATTTTTTTTTCGATGAAATTTGTTCGTAATAACTTTTTGTAGCAGTATCACAACTAACAAATAAAAGGAGAATAGAAATATATATTAATTTTTTCATAGGAATATAATTCTACTCAAAAATAAGGTTTAGAATTAGAATAATTTTATTAATCCAAATGTAATTTATGTTGCTTTTTGATATACATTTGGCGGCTTATGTTAGCAAAATACAAATATCACATCTGGCTGCATATTACTGTGTTAATATTTGGGTTAACAGGGGTTTTGGGTAAATTAATTTCCATCGATTCATATTTATTGGTATGGTATAGAACAATGATTGCGGTTATAGCTCTTTTAGGGTATTTTGTTTTCACTAAATTTTCTTTAAAAATTTCTAAAAAAGAACTACTAAAAACTTTAGGTGTTGGAGTAATTATAGCAATTCATTGGGTTACTTTTTTCGAAGCAATAAAACAATCTAATGTTTCGGTAGCTTTGGTTTGTTTTTCGAGTAGCACATTATTTACATCTATAATAGAACCACTTTATTTTAAGCGAAAAATTAAGGTGTACGAATTAATTTTTGGTGTAGTTATTATCTTGGGGTTATACTTTATTTTCAGTTTTGAATTTAAATACTTAATCGGAATGACTTTAAGTATAGTCTCAGCGGCTTTAGCTTCTTGGTTTACTGTATTAAACGGAATTCTTATTAAAGAAACTAAAGCAAAAACCATTTCATTTTATGAGTTGTTGGGAGCTTTTGTAGTAGTAGGTATTTACTTGTTCTTTTCTATTGAGGGAGACTTTTCTCAGCTTGTAATCTCTATGTCGGATTTTAAATGGTTGTTAATTTTAGGAACTGTTTGTACGGCTTTTGCCTTTATTATGAGTGTTGAGGTCATGAAAAAAATATCACCTTACACGGTAACTATGTCTGTTAATTTAGAACCTATATATTCTATTGTTTTGGCCATTTTAATTTGGCCAGAAAGCGAAACGATGTCTTATGGGTTTTATATGGGTTCAACCATTGTTATAGCCACTATATTTTTAAACGCTCTATTTAAAAATAAAGCTGTTAAATAAAAATAAAGCGTTAGATAAAACCAACCTCTTTAATTCTTCGAACTATACATCTGTTTAATAATTACCTTTTGGAGTTCTCTTTTAATAATTAAATCGGTAATTACTTCATCAGTATCTGCATTAGGAGTTTCTTTTAATTTTCGATTTAAAAAATCTTCATCAATATCAATGCGATATAACATACCCATCAATTTGATATAGTCATCATTAAGCATCTCATCAATTAATGGCAATATCTCTTGATAAAGTTCTTGATAAGCAGATAACTCAGGCTTGTTAGAAAACTTAATTTCAAGACTAAACCAATTAAAATCTTTTTGAATTTGTTCTACTACTTTTTCTAGCAAATCTTGACGATTATAATATTCTTGTAATTTTGTTAATTTAGGAATAGACAAACTCATTATTTGCTGAATTTCGTTTTTAAGTGTTCCACAGGTTGGTTGTTTAAAATGTGTTTCTGAAAGATTTCGTCCACCTCATTTGGGGTAATTTTTCCATACACAATTCCTTCAGGATAAACCGTAACTATCGGACCTTCTTCACACCAATCAAAACAACTTGCCCGTTGTGCTC
>CBDUPT010000031.1:0-13557 GCA_965369165.1 uncultured Flavobacteriales bacterium
CTGCGACCTCCTCGTCCCAAACGAGGCGCGATAACCGGGCTACGCTACACCCCGATGGTGTATAAATTCATTACTTCAACAACACTTAAAACACAAATCTACCTCAAATTATCAGTAGATCGGTTCCGGGTGGAGTTTATGCCGCACTTGTTGCGGTACTACACCCCGAAAGTGTATTGTTTTTCGCGGCTGCAAATATAAATATAGTTTTGACTTTAGGAAACTATTCCAAGATTTTTTTTAAGATTTTTCTATAGTCCCAAAAATATGATCCCAAAGTGTAGTTACAATCCCAATGTTTCTATCATCTCTAGCGTGATGAATATAATGATGTCTCTTTAATTTTTTAAATAACTTATTATTAAACTTCCAATGATGTATCGCATGATGTACAATACAATACCCTATATATCCTAACCATATAAAAGCCATATAAACTGCTAAATGGGGAGGACTTAACAAATAAGATAGGCCATAATAAGCTCCAACATATATTATTAGAGTAACATACCAAGGTACTCCCATTAAATCATAAGGTCTATCATGGTGCATCATATGCCCTCTTTCTGCAGGACCTTTAATAACATGATAAGCATATTTATGCATTACATACTCTACTAAAGTCCATATTAACAACCCTGCAATTGGTATATAAATCCATTCATACCAGGTTAATAAAGATTCAAAATCAGAAAAAGCTCTAGTGCATAAAAACACCACTATTAATAAATTGGACACATATCCAAACCAATAGTTAAAATGAGAAGTAGTAATTTTTTTTAGAAAAGTAACTTCCTCTAATTCTTCTTTATGTACTTGATTTTTAAACTTCGACATACATTTAAAGTTTTTTCAAAATTAGGGATTTTAATTCATAAAGAAATGATAATCCTCATTCTTGAAAAGCAAATTACTATATTTGTTCCAATGAGTAATAAAATACCATCATTACGTACTATGGGCACCTTACCGGTGTTTATGACAGCTGTTTCTACCATACTTGGTGCAATTCTGTTTTTACGTTTTGGTTATGCAGTTGGTCATGTAGGATTAATTGGTGCTTTAGGTATCATTTTTATTGGTCACTTAGTTACTATTCCAACAGCTATGGCTGTTGCAGAAATTGCTACCAACCAAAAGGTTGAAGGTGGTGGAGCTTACTATATGATATCCCGATCCTTTGGGTTAAACATTGGAGCTACTGTTGGTATCACTCTTTTTCTTTCACAAGCTATTAGTATCGCATTTTATGTTATTGCATTTGTAGAGGCATTAGTTCCACTTATAGATTGGTTAAATGCTGAATTTTACATTCATCCTTTAATTAACAAGTATCTATTTGATACGCGGTCTCTGGGGGTTATTATGATGACCTTATTAACGATGTTAATGCTTAGTAAAGGAGCTAGTATAGGGGTTAAAATGTTGTATGGAGTTGTATTTGTTTTAGCCATATCATTAGGAATGTTCTTTTTAGGAGAATCTAACGCTCCTAATGGTAACAACTTTAGTAGAATGATTAAAGGTGGGGATAGTTTCTTTTACGTTTTCACCATTATCTTCCCAGCATTTACTGGTATTGCTGCTGGCCTTGGTTTATCAGGAGATTTAAAAGACCCTAAAAAATCGATACCAAAAGGTACCATTTGGGCTACTGTAGTTGGTATTATCATATATGTAGCTGTAGCTGTCAAATTATTTTATTCCGCTCCAACATGGGAATTAGCAACCAATCAGATGGTAATGAGTGACATTGCCATTTGGGGTCCTATTATTCCTATTGGATTAGGTTGTGCAGCAATTTCTTCTGCTTTAGGATCCATTATGATTGCCCCCCGAACTCTACAAGCTCTAGGAGTTGATAGTATTTTCCCCGGCAAACTAAATGGATGGCTTTCTAAAGGAAGAAAGAAAGATGGAGAGCCTTTTAACTCATTGGTCATTACTTGTATCATTGGATATGTTTTTATTATCATGGGGGATATTAATACTGTCGCTGGAATTATCTCTATGTTCTTTATGGTAACTTATGGTATTATCTGCTTAATCTCATTTTTAGAACAGTTTGCTGCAGATCCTTCTTATCGTCCAACTTTTAAATCTCGTTGGTACTTATCATTACCAGGAGCAGTATTATGTTTTTGGTTAATGTTTAAAATGGATTTTGCTTATGCAGCAGTGTCAACCATTATAATGGTGTTAATTTATATTTGGGTTTCACGAATTAATAAAGATAAAAAAGGAATACAGAAACTATTTAAAGGAGTATTGTTTCAGTTAAGCAGAAGATTTCAAATATTTCTTCAAAAAAGAGATACTGATTTGGTTGAACAAGAATGGCGTCCTTTTATCATATCAGTTTCCAAAGATTCTTTTAAAAGACAGTCTGCTTTTGATTTATTAAGATGGCTATCTCACAAATATGGATTTGGAACCTATATTCACTTTATTGATGGTTTATTATCTGAAGAAACTTACAAAGAGTCAAAAGAGGTGATGCAACGTTTATTAGCACAAAATGATGGACTTAAAAGTAAAGTATATTTAGACACAATTATTAGCCCTTCCTATACCTCTGCAATAGCCCAAGTAATTCAACTATCTGGAGTAAGTGGCAAAGGAAACAATATGATTTTATTTGAGTTTACACATGATGAAAGAGAAAGTTTAAATGATGCAATACAACATTACTCTTTATTAAGAGCTACCGAATTTGATGTTTGTATTTTACGCTCAACAATTAAAGGTTTTGGATATAAAAAAAATATTCATATTTGGATTAGACCTAGTGATTTTGAAAATGCCAACTTAATGATATTATTAAGCTATATTATGCTTGGTCATCCAGAATGGAAACATGGTGTTATCAATATATTCTCAACTTACCCTCCTACTGAAAAAGTGGCTACAGAGAATAAGTTAGTTGAATTAATAAAAGAAGGAAGAATCCCTATTTCTCCTACTAACATTCAATTAATCCCTCAATTAAAAGAAGAAAAAATTGATAAGATTATTAGTAAAAAATCTGCCGATGCTGATTTAACTATTGTTGGGTACAGCAGTGAACACATTGAAGAAGAAAGTGAAACTACTTTTAATAAATATCCAGATTTGGGTAACATTCTTTTTGTAAGTGCTTTTAAAGAAAAAACAATAGAATAAAGTCTTTTCTTTGACAAATAACTTACCTAACTCTACCTAACTTTACCCTATGAAAAAGACAATTTATTACATTGTACTAATAGCTATATTTTTGGTTTTATGGAAATGCCAGGTTTTTAAAGAACCTGCAGCAGCTATAATGAGTACAACATTAGATACTCCTGAAATTGAACAAAAAGAAGGCAATAGTTTACCAGATGCAGACTTTAACTTAGTTGTAACAGACTTAGATGGTAACATTGTAAATATGATTGATTATAAAGGGAAAGTTATCTTTTTAAACTTTTGGGCAACATGGTGTATGCCTTGTGTAGCTGAATTACCTAGTATTGAAAATCTTTACTCTCAATTTAAAGATGATGTTACTTTCTTATTAATCAGCAATGAAAACCTTGAAAAAGTAAAAAACTACCATACAAAAAAAGAGTACACTATTCCTTTTCATATTAGAAATAATGAAAGTTTAATTCCTCAGCAATATAATCATGAAGGAATACCTACCACATTTATTATCAATAAAAACGGAAAAATTGTAAAAGCGAGTTCAGGTGCTGAAGACTGGGATGATGAAGACTTTATTAAAGTTTTAAAAGAGATGATTTAATTCTTTTTAAATAACTGAAATAATATCAGGACAACAGAAGTAGTAAAAGTTAAGGTTAACATTATCCCTGAAAAAATAACAACATACTTAAACCATAATACTCCACTCCATAGCAACCAAATACCTCCAAAAGTTAATATGATAGATATAAAAGGCTCTATTATTAATATTTTTTTTAATCCTTCAGGTATAGATGTAAGCAAAAGTATTCCTCCTAGAGCTAAAAAAATAAGTGACATACTAGTTACATGATTATGTACCGTTGTAATTATCTCTTTTTCTGCCTTTTTAAACTTCATTATTTCAGCCTCCTCGTCAGCTTCATTTCCTAAATAATGCTCCTCAATGCCATTAACAGTAGAATTTGTATTTTCATTTACAAACCTTAAACCTACGAAATACCCAAAACTTAGTGTTAAAATAAAAAAGCCCACTAATAATTTAGCAGTTTTTGGTAAATGATGTATTTTTCCATGAAGTACCACCTATATCAATCCTTTTTCTTTTAACTCTTTAATTTGTTTGGTAACTTTTTTCACATCATCTGTCATTGACCTTGCAGAAATGGTTGCTCCTGAAATATTTTGAATATCATGACCAAACTTCATTTTTTCTGGGTTAGATTTACCTATAAATTGTTTTAACCAACGCTTACTACCTATTTCTCCTCCATATTCCTCTCTATAAATAAGCATTTTTACATTTTTTATAGTTAAATCCATATTGTAAATTATCATATAATCAAAATGACTTATTTTACTTTTAGCTTTTGATAAAAAAAGATATGCCACAGGTTTATTATCTTTTGTAATCTTATAAATTAAATTATCATCTAATTTAAAAGATAATTTTGCCTTTTTATCTGCACCGATATTAACAGCGTTTTTAGTAACAATCTGATCTGGCCACAATGAAGCAATTGTTTTATCAATTTTTTTCAATGTATTCTTAGGCAAATCGAAAGATAAAAAAGCTAACCCAACAAAAATTAAAATCCAAATATTTCGCATAACTATAACCAAAAATGGTCTGCTAAAAAATTAGCAGACCTTAAAATTAAATAATATATAATTAACTAAAACCACACCCCTACTCCTAAATTAATCTGATTAGCTGGTGTATTACCTTTTGCTTCATTATTAAAAATTTGATAATCTGCTTTAAATGCAGCTCCATTACTCACTTTATAAGTTACTCCAAAAGTCATATCGGTTCTAGCATATGAATCATTTTTCAAAGTTCCTGTAGTCGTTGCATCATGTGTGTCATAATATTCATATCGTCCGAAAAGAATTATTTTTTCTTTCGCATCTTTCTTAAATATACTCAGAACATCGTACCCTATTTCTCCATAATAGCCCATCATAGAAGAGCCTAGGTCAGCCCCAGTATAAGTGTTGTATTCTGCTACATTTGTCATAGAACTTTTAATAAATTGTCCTCTTAGATGTAGGGCTTTATATTGATAACGAGCATCAAAACCAAACATAGCCAAACCAACTGTTGTTGAATCTGCCTGCGCTTTCAAACCTAAAGTGTCATTATTTGGAAGGCCATCAAAAGCAGTAGATTGTGTGTTCCCATAATAAACTGACGCTCCTAATTTCAATCCTTTTATACCATAATAATCTAACTTACTAGCAAAATTTGGTGTATTAAAAGTAGATTCTGCTCCTTTTTGACGACCTTTTCTCAAACCATCGCTTCCTCTTAAATTTGCTCCTGCATCATACCCCAAGAAACCGTTTACAACATAAGCTTGATATTTTAAAGAAAGTTTATCAATATTCCCCGCAAAACCAGCTCCCATCTCTCTCCAAGTAGTAGGTACAATTTTACCATCTAGATTTGGTCTCTCAACTCCGTTAAAAGTAGTTGGTTCATGATATTCATTTATTATACCCATAGGTATTAACATTAATCCAGCTCTAAAGTTTATTGGTGCAGATATTTGATAATTTAAAAACGCTTGTTCAACATATATTTCTTTTACATGTTCCATTTCAATTTCTGTAACAAACTGAACACGATCATTAAATCTATACCCCATAAAAATAACCATACGATGTACATCCATTTTACCATTAACACTTGCAGTATCATTTAATGGTTGATTGTAATCTATTTGGGCATACCCTCCTATTATAATAGTTTTTCCAGCATTACCCGACAAAATATTTTGCGCTGAGTTTAAAGGTGCATTAGTTGTTGTATCCGTACCAACTACTTGAGCAGAAAGTAACCCTCCTATCAATAATGCGCTTAAACTTAAAATTCCCTTAATCATTTTACCTTATTTTTATTTAGACTGATTTTAAATAACAAGGCAAATGTAGATTTAGCTCAATAAAAACACAATACCACAAATGTGGTATTTTGAAGAAAAGAAAAAAAAGTGATATTAAGTTTTGATAATATTTTCTTTTACTGCATAAATAACAATTCCTGCAGTATTTTTAATACCCAACTTATTCATTATATTTTTACGATGAGTATTAACTGTGTGGGTACTTAAAAACAATTGATCTGCAATTTCCTTATTGGTACAACCATCAGAAATCAACTTTATTATTTCTATTTCTCTTTCAGATAAAGAAATTCCCTCACAGCCATGAGCTTCTGATTCATTTTTTTCAGACAAAATATCTATCACTACCCCACAATAAAATTGTTTTCCATCATAAGTATCTGCAATTGCCTCCATAATCTCTGGCTTATCACAATCTGACAACAAATAACTATCAACTCCATTTTTTAAAGCATCATATACCGTAGCTTTTGGTAAAGAATCTGTAATTGCTAAAATTTTAGTGTCTTTATATATCCGCTTGATTTCTTTAATAGATACAACCCCAAAAGAAGAATCACTGTAATCCATCACAATAATATCAGGAAAGTAACGAGATGAATTTTTCTTTAAATCATGAATAGAATTAACAATACCTAAGACACGGTTTCCTCGATTTGATTGGAGTATGGTTTTTATTCCTTCTCCAGCAATCTGATTATTATTAGCTATTAAAATGTCTATCATATTTATTTAGATTGATTCTAAATAGAATTCAAAAATAGCTACAATATACCTTTCTGGCAAATATTCGTCTAATAAATATTAACATCTTGTTGCATTTTGTAAAACAAGCATTATTAAGTAAATTTACTTTTGCTATGAAACTATCTAAATCACTTTTACTAACCATTACCTGCATTATCTTTTCTGCAATTGCATTTGGTGATAATGGAATACGTTTCACCAAAAATGAAGGTCAATGGCAACATCCATTTTTATATAAAGCTTATTTGGGAAATGGAGCCATGTTTATTGAAAAGGGAGCTTTTACTTATAACTTTTATAATGCTGATGTTTTTCATTTTCATGACCATAGCAGAAATGACCAAAGCGAACACCTAAAATATCATGCATTTAAAATGAGTTTTTTAAATGCTAATCAAAACCCAACTATCCAAAATAAAAATGCTTTTAGTGATTATACTAACTATTATTATGGTAAAAACCCTAATAACTGGAAGCCAAATGTAAAATCATATCAGCAAATACATTATAATAACATCTATAACAATATTGATATTGCTCTTTATAGTTTAGGAACAAAGTTAAAGTATGATGTAATTATCAATCCTGGAGGAAACATTAAAGATGTGCAGTTTCAATATGAAGGAACTGATAATATTATGATTGATGATAATGGAAATCTACATATCAAAACTTCTATTAATGAAATAATAGAACAAAAACCTTATGCTTACCAAGAAATTGACGGCAAAAAAATTGAAGTGCCATGTCAATTCACAGTTAAAAACAACATTGTAACATTTAAACTACTAAAGTCATACAAAAAAAAGTACCCTTTAGTTATTGATCCTATTTTAGTTTTTGCAAGTTACTCAGGTTCTACCGCTGATAATTTCGGAATGACTGCTACTTATGGTTATGATGGTAGTTTGTTTGCTGGAGGAACAGCTTTTAATATTGGCTATCCTACTACACTAGGTGTATTTGATCCAACCTTTAATGGAACACCATCTCCGGGAATTACTGATGTAGTAATAACTCGTTACGATTCTACAGGTACTAATTTAACTTACTCTACTTATATTGGAGGATTACAAGCTGAAACAGTACATAGTATTATTGCAAATGAGGATAACGAGTTATTTTTATATGGAGTTACTAGTTCATTAGATTTTCCAGTAACACCAACAGCTTATGATACAAGCTTTAATGGTGGTGTATTCTCAAACTTTCCGAATAACGGAACCACTTTTAATAATGGAACTGATATTTATGTTGCTAAATTTAATGCCAATGGAACAACATTATTAGGCTCTACATTTATTGGTGGTTCTAGCAATGATGGTATTAACCATAAAGCAATTTTAACTGGTAATGCTGCTCAAGATTATGATTCTTTAATGAACAATTATGGGGATCAATACAGAGGTGAAATAATGATAGATAAAGATGATAACTGTTATATAACTTCCTCAACTAAATCTAATGACTTTCCCACTCCTAACGGATTTGATAATACATTAGACGGACACCAAGATGCTGTTGTTTTTAAATTTAATAGTGATTTAAGTGTATTAAATTGGAGTACCTATTTGGGTGGGTCTAATGCTGATGCTGGTTTTTCTATAAAAGTAGATTCTAATAAAGTTGTTTTTGTAAGTGGAGGAACTGCATCAAACGATTTCCCTGCTACTCCAGGAAGTATAACACCTACATTCCAGGGCGGAAAAGCTGATGGATATATTGCAAAAATAGATAGTAACGGTTCTGGAATATTAGCAGCTACTTTTGTTGGTACTAGTGAGTATGACCAGTGTTATTTTATTGATATTGATAGATTTGGAAGTATTTACACCATTGGTCAAACAAAAGGTAATTTTCCGGTTCTAAATGCTGTTTACTCCAATGCTAATAGCGGGCAATTCATTCAAAGAATAAATAACGATCTTAACACTATTGACTACTCCACTATATTTGGTAACGGAAATATTAACTCTCAGTTTTCTCCTTCTGCTTTTTTAGTTGATAGATGTGAAAACGTTTATGTTAGTGGTTGGGGAGGAAACATACTTAATGGATCTGCATTAAATGGAATGCCAACTACTCCTTTAGTTAGCGGTGGTTATCAACCTACATCTGCAAATGGGTTTGATTTTTATTTGTTTGTCTTAGAGAGAAATGCTCAATCTATGCTATTCGGAACTTATTTTGGAGGTAATCAAAGTCAAGAACATGTAGATGGAGGAACTAGTAGGTTTGATAAAAATGGTATTGTATACCAATCAGTTTGTGCTGGATGCTGGAACAATGATGATTTCCCAACGACACCTGGCGCATGGTCTCAAGTAAATAATAGTACTGGTTGTAACAACGGTATTTTTAAATTCGATTTTGAAATAATTCCTAAAGCAGAATTCTCTGTTGATACTTTTGAAGGTTGTGCTCCTCTTACAATTACTTTCACTAACACCTCAGGACAAAGTGATAGTTATTTATGGGATTTTGGAGGGAATGATACAACTTCTATAATCTTTAATCCTGTTAAAACTTATAATACTCCAGGAACATATAATGTAACTTTAATTATAACCGATTCTATTTGTAATACAGTTGACACAGCTTTTCAAACAATTACCGTTGCCCCACCTATTACAGTTAGTGGAGGAACTACTATAACTACATGTGATACGGCAACACTTTATGCTAATTCAACTGGAGGTGCAACCTTCTTTATATGGTCTAGCAACAATCAATTTACTGACACATTAAACCCAAATCTTACAGACTCTAGCCTATTTGTAAACGTAACCGATACCACTTGGTTTTATGTAATGGCTAGTAACGGACCTTGTTCAGCTGTAGATAGTTTTTTGGTTAATTATACTGGATTTACAATTAATGCCATTGATACCGCTACATGTACAGGTCAACAAGCTACTATTAATCTAATTAACAACTCAAATTACCCTCTAACCTATAGTTGGACACCAACTTCGTCTATCGTAAGTGGGGCAAACAGTGCTAATCCAGTGGTTAACCCGAGCACAACAACTACTTACACCGTAGTTGCTCAAAATGCGTATGGATGTGCCGCAACTGATACCGCTCAAGTTGTTGTATCTGGCTTTAATCCAAACAACATTAATGTTTGGGCTGATAAAGATTCTCTTTATGGTGGTGAAGGAACACAACTATATGTTTCACCAAACACAGGCTTTACTTATCAATGGATTCCTCCATTTCACTTAAACAACCCTAATATTTGGAACCCTTTTGCAACACCTCCACCTCCATCTGTAACAACTTATAAGGTTATTTTAACTGAAGATGCTAGTGGATGTCAATTTGAAAGAACTATTACCTTATATGCTTTCGAAGTAAATTGTGGAGAGCCAGATGTATTTATACCTAATGCTTTTACTCCAAACAACGACAATGAAAATGACATCCTTTATGTTAGAGGAAGAAATGTAGAAAAAATGGTTTTAAAAATTTATGATCGTTGGGGTGAATTGGTGTTTGAAACTGATAAACAAAATGTTGGTTGGGATGGAACTTTTAAAGGCGCATTAGTCGACCCTGCTGTCTTTGTTTATTACATGGAGATAACTTGTGTAGATGGCCAAGAATATTTTAAGAAAGGTAATGTAACTGTAATTAGATAAATGAGAAGCTTATCTAAAATATTAACTGTCAGTTTAATTTTTCTGATTACCAATAGCTTGTTCAGTCAAGACATTCACTTTTCGCAATTTTATAATTCACCCCTAAATTTAAATCCTAGTTTAATAGGAGCTTTTAAAGGAGACCTTAGGTTTGTTGGTAATCAACGTACACAATGGAGCTCAGTAACAGCCCCTTATGCTACATTTGGATTAAGCGCTGATGCCAATGGTATTTTCAACTCTCCTATTGGTATAGGACTGTCTGTTTACAATGACAGAGCTGGAGACTCTGACTTTAGTACATTACAAATAGGTCTTGGTGGTACTTATAATATAAAAATTGATTCTACTCAAAGTTTTAAAATTGGCGTACAACCTGTATTTACTCAACGCAGTATTAATTACAACGATTTAAAGTTTGACAACCAATACAATGGTAGCTTTTACGATGCCAACCTTGGAAATGGTGAAACATTCAGTAATACTGGAGGAACCTATTTTAATTTACATGCCGGAATTAGTTACCATAAACAATTAGCACAGCGAAAAGAAATTAATGGTGGTGTTGCTTTACATAACATTGTAAAGCCACAACAAACATTTTTTAATGCTGATATTCCCCTACATCAAAGAATAACATTACATGCAGGAGGATTATTTAAAGTGAGTGATAAAATTGATGTTTTACCAAACATCATGTTTCAGCAACAACATAAGTTTAAAGAAATTGTGTTTGGTGGACAAGGAAAATACCATTTAAACAACGGCAACTACAAAGCCCTTTATGGTGGTGTGTGGTACAGAAATTCTGACGCTACATATTTTAATGTTGGGTTAGATTATGCTGATTTTCATTTTGGAATTAGTTATGATTTAAACCTTTCTTCTTTAAGTGTTGCAAGTCATAACAGAGGTGGTTTTGAATTTTCTGTTATTTATATTATTTCACGTTTTAAACCAGAAATTAAAATATATAAAGCCTGTCCTGATTATATATGAGTTTTAGAGTTAAAAGTAGAAAGTTGAAAGTTATAAAGTTTTTTAGTATCAATTTACTAAACAACCTTTCTTTACAAAAAATTTCAGTTTTAACCTTTTTACTTTTCACTTTTCACTTTTCGCTGCTTTCTCAAAACCAAAAACAGCTAGTTAAAGTTGGTGATGAATTGATAGAAAAATATGGTGATTATTATGGCGCCTCAAAATGGTACAAACAAGCTTTAGATATAGATTCTACTTATTTAGATATTGTTTTTAAATATGCTGAAGCCCTTAGAAAGTATAACGATTACGCTAAAGCCGAATCTAAATACTATTACATCTACAAAAAAGACAGAGGCAAAGACTATCCCCTAGCCCCATTTTGGCACGCTATGATGTTAAAATACAATGGTAAGTATAATGACGCTAAAAAATCTTTTAAACGAGCTAAACGATTCTTTACGCGAGATAGGAAAGGTTATCATTATCAAAAAATAATGAATGAGATAAAATCGTGCGAAGAAGCTTTGAGTATTATGCGCGATTCTATACCTGTTGATATAAAAAACTTAGGCAACTCTATCAACACCTATAGTAGCGAGTTAGGTGGAACCTTATTAAATGATTCTACAGTTATCTTTTCTTCCTTACGAGATGAGAAAATGGAAGACGATTATGTTGTTGTTGATACCTCCTTGTATTTAGTCCGATTATTTAAAGGAAGTAAACAAGGTGATATTTGGAAAAGTGATGACAAGTTAGATCAAAAAATTAATGAGCCTAATTACCACATTGCCAATGGGTGTTTAAACCCTGATGGAAACGTATTTTATTACACAAAGTGTGATAGAAATTTTAATTGTAAAATATATGCCATTCAGTATGAAAACGATGAATGGAAAACACCCTATGAGGTAAAAGGGGTAAACATTGACGGATACACCACCACTCAACCTTCAGTAGCTAAAATAGAAAATAAAGAAGTTTTGTTTTTCTCATCTAACAGACCAGGTGGAAAAGGTAAAATGGACATTTGGTATTCAAGAAAAGATGATTTTGGGAAATTTATGAATCCTGCTAATGCTGGAGAAGTAATCAACACCATAGAAGATGAAATAACACCTTTTTACAACACTAAAGACACTACCTTATTCTTCAGCTCTAATTGGCACTATGGTTTAGGAGGGTTTGATATTTTTAAATCAAAATCAGACTTAATTACTTTTGACAAACCAAAAAACATGGGCTACCCTATTAATACCAGCACCAATGATTTTTATTACAACATTAGAAACAAAACTGCTTTAATTACATCTAATCGTATTGGTTCATTTACAAAAAAGGGAGAAACATGTTGTAACGATATTTGGGAATATGAAATACCTGATACTACTGAAATTATTTATACCACATTAGAAGAGCTAAACCGTTATTTACCGGTTCGTTTATACTTCCATAACGATCATCCTAACCCAAGAACAAGAGATACTATTACAGACCAAAACTACATGAATACCTATAAAAGCTACACCAGACTTTATAACGAATACAAAAGAGAATACAGCAAAGGTTTAAAAGGAGAAGAAAAAGACGATGCTTTATTGGATATTGAAGATTTGTTTAGCGAAAAAATAGACAAAGGTGCAAGTGATTTAAAACTCTTTACACCACTTTTAGTAAAGGAGTTAGAAACTGGGAAAACAGTAACACTTACAATAAAAGGATTTGCTAGCCCATTATCAAAATCTGATTATAATGTAAACTTAACTTTACGTAGAGTATCAAGCTTAATCAATTATTTAAGTGAATATAAAAATGGTAAGCTCCTACCCTACATTAACGGAACTGCCGAAAATGGAGCTAAGCTAGCATTTATAAAAGTACCTTTTGGAGAATACCAATCGGTTAAAACAATTAGTGATGATTTAAAAGATAAACGTAACTCTGTTTATAGTCCTGGAGCTGCATTAGAACGTAAAATTGAAATTATTGCTATTCAAGCCAACGATACTAATCAAGTAGCAATGGATGGAAGTGAAATAGAAAAACTACCACTCCTAACTTTTAGAGACACTATCATTAAATTAGAAGTAGGCCAAACTGAAAAAGAA
>CBDUPT010000032.1:0-13444 GCA_965369165.1 uncultured Flavobacteriales bacterium
TTCTTTATTGCTTTAGGTATTGTAATGGGCGATTTAGTTTGTATCGTTATCTGTTCATTAGGAGCAGTTCCATTTTTTAAAAACCCTGACAATCAATTTTGGATAGGAATTATTGGAAGTCTTATTTTGCTTGGTTTAGGAATAAAGTTTTTGGTAAAACCAGATACTAAAACAAAAAGTGCTGAAAGCCCTATACCTCAAAAAATATCTAAACGAAATTATGTATCTTATTTTATTCAAGGATTCTTAATAAACTTTGTAAACCCTTTTGTTTTTGTTATTTGGATAGGAATTATAGGGTATGCTGAGACTGAGTATGGTTACGGAAAAGATATGCTCGCATTCTTTATTGCAGCTTTGTTGGGTATTTTCTCTACCGACTTATTAAAAGCTTATTTTGCTCATAAAATAAAGAAGTTTTTAACCAAAAAATTTATGCGAAACTTATCTAGAGTTTTTGGTGTAATTCTTATCGTTTTTGGTGTAAGGGTTATTCTTTATGTTTTTAGATAGAATTAATTAATGCACCAATTATTTGAAACCCAAATCCTAATAATAGTAACCCGGTAAAAAGTATTGCAGATTTATTAAGACTTATTCCGAAGTACTTTTTTGAATTAATTGATGAAGTAACTACCTCTTTTGATTTAGATGAAAAAAATACAACAACCATAGTCGTTATATTTAAACCTAACCCTAATGCAATAAAAATATCTGATTGTCCCATAACACTTTTTTTTTGTAAAAGTAGCGTTGAAAAGCATTCAAAACATCAGTAATTATACGCTCTAGATTTAGGTATTTACCGCTAACTTTATCTATTAGATAAAATAATATTGAAATTAGAAGCCATCATAGTAAAAGCCATTATTTCTTCTATCTTATTCGGTTCAGTAGTTAGTTTAAATTTAAAATTACCACAAAGCATTGCAACAATCATCTTAATTTCAGTTAGAGCAAGGTTTCTTCCTGGACAATATCTAGGGCCAGCACCAAAAGGAATAAAGGCTTTTAATTCGTGTTTTAAA
Organism: uncultured Flavobacteriales bacterium; assembly: GCA_965369165.1. Lineage (GTDB taxonomy): Bacteria > Bacteroidota > Bacteroidia > Flavobacteriales_E > Vicingaceae. The sequence continues at coordinate 1,029 of CBDUPT010000032.1, forward strand.
TGTGGACACTTCTCAATATTTATCCATCGCTCAGGATTAAAACTATTTCCATCAGAAAAATAGTTGTCATTAATAGCTGCATGCCTAGTTTGTATTAAAAGTTTTCTTTCCTTAGCAAAGAGATGACCTTTTACCTCTACATCTTCTAATGGCTCGAACAATAATAAAGGCGCTACAGGTTTTAAACGCATGGTTTCATTAGCAACAGCTTCTACTATTTTTAAATTGGCGAGTGAAGTATAGTCTGATATAACACCATTATTTAATAATGGATTAATCTCTTCTAGTATTTTTTCTTGCCATTCAGGATAAATGGATAGGAAATAAATCATCCAAGCAACAGTATGCGCAGTAGTGTCTTCACCAGCCATTAATATGGTTAGTAAATTACCTCTTATTTCAGTATTACTAATACTCCCCTCCTGTTCTGCTTCAACTAAAATAGCTTCTAAAAAATTACTTGGTTTTTCTTTTAGCTCAGGGTTGTTATCAAGTTTCTCTTTTCCCTTTTCTATAAACTCATCAATTAAAACATTAATCTGTTTAAAAGCATAATCAAACTCTTTATCTGCTTTAGATTTATAGTATCTCCAAATAGGTATTGGTGCATTAATTCTTTTAAATATCGTTGGGAAAATTTTCTCTAAATGGTTTTGAATCACATCTTCTCCCATTTCTATGGTATTCATTTCGTACCCAAAAGCTAAGGAAGAAGTAACATCTACGGTATATCGCATCAAATCTTTCTGAACATCAAAAGGGGTAGTAATTCCTTTCCATTTATTCATTAGTCGTTCAGTCGTTTTTAATATTGCAGGGAAATATTGTTGCTGATGCCTCACATCTAGGCCTTGAGCTACTAATTTACGATGAATTTTCCACTCCTCTCCTTCTGCATTAAAAACACCATAAACCCCTTCCTCTTTAAAAATATCATCCATCTTCTCCATTCTCCTAAATTTATCAGGTCGGGCACGCATTATTTCATGAATAATATCAGGATTAGTAATAACGATATGCTTACTAGGTCCAAGTCTTATGCGGTAAATATCTCCAAACTCATTTGCCCACTGCTCCAAATTTTGGTGTAAACGTTTAACATCAACTTGTAAAGCATTACCTAATAAAAAAGCTTGTTTTGGACCATTTAACGAGTAGTAAGCATCTTTTGTCATACTACAAAGGTAATTGAAATACTACTTTGTTAAAGTGCTTTAAACAATAATTTCGCAAACACACCTAAAGTCTAACCCAAAAATATGAGTTAGACTTTTCAATAAACGTATCACTTAACTTAAAACTAATCTTTATTGATTTTTCCTACAGCACAACTAACATAGGATTTTGCTTTTTTAAGCATATTGTTAGGGTCATTTTCTATTGGATAACCTAATTCGTCTAAACGCTTAATTACTGCGGTTGCATCATCTGTTGAAGTCTCAAACTCAACTACAGCATTTTCTTCATTTACAGCAACTTCTGATACTCCATTTAATTTAGATAGTTCTGTTGTTATGGTATGAGCACACCCTCCACATTTTAAATTTTGTATTACAACTTGTTGTTTCATAATACAAAGATACTGCTATATGTTATAAAAGAAATATGACTTTAATCAATTACTCCTTTTTAGATGATTTTTTTCGCATTCTAATATTGATAACTTCTACCATTAATGAGAAGAATACTGCAAAATAGATGTATCCTTTAGGTACATGAAAGTGAACAGATTCTATACCTAACATAAACCCAATTAAGATTAAAAAGGATAAAGCCAATATTTGAAGTGTAGGATGATCATTAATGAAGTCACTGATTTTGCCAGCAAAAATCATCATTACAATTATTGATAATATTACTGCTATTACCATTAATAGTATTTTGTCTGTTAGGCCAACAGCAGTTAAAATTGAATCGAAAGAAAAAATAATGTCAAGAAGAACTATTTGAAGAATAGCTGCACTAAAAGTGGTTACTTTTGTTTTAACACCAGATTCATTACTATCCCCCTCTACTTTATGATGTATTTCTGAAGTGCTTTTAGCAATCAAAAACAAACCTCCAGCTAATAATATTAAGTCTCTCCAGCTTAAAGCAAATCCTTTAATTGTAATAATCGGGTCGGTTAACCCAATTAACCAAGATATTCCAAAAAGTAAGCCTATTCTAACTATTAATGCTAATGAAAGTCCAATTAATCTTGCTTTTTTCTGTTCTTCCTTAGGGAGTTTACCTGCAACAATTGAAATAAATATTATGTTATCAATCCCTAAAACAATTTCTAAAAAGGTTAAAGTTAATAGCGCTATCCAAGCATCTGCATGTAAAAATATTTCCATATTATGTTAATAATTTGACTACGAAATTAGTAGTTTTTGATAAACTAGAGCTTCACAGTCCACTTTTAAAAATTGAGAAATACCCTCATGGCAATAATCTACAGAATGAGTACTCTTTTTTACATATCCTATTTTAGAATACCAATTATGTAAAAATACTTTGTCTTGATGTATGAATTTTGTTGGAACTAAAAGCTCTAATTGCATAGTGCTGGCACCATTATATAGGGCTGTTTCTTCAGCAAACTTAACAAGCTTGCTTCCAATTCCAGTTCCTTTGTATTTGGGATTAGCCACTAACATTTTAAACTTATAAAGCTTGTTGTTAACTGGCTCTAAATGAATACATCCTGCAATTTCATTATTTGATACTGCAATTAGTAATTCTTGTTTTTCAATAATTTCAGTGAGCCTTTCAGTAGAAACTCTTAAATGTTCTTTTTGCCAAATTTCATCTTCAGCATTACGATAAACGGCATTGATCATATTGACCAATGCCGCTATATTTATATCATTAAATGATGCTATTTTTAAGCTAATATTACACATGTTAATTGTGTTTTGATAAAAAAAACTGTCAATTCGAGTGGTTCCGAAAACATTCGGGACTGTATCGAGAATAAAGTTTTTAGTGTTCAAATTGTTCTCGAAACGATTTATCGTTCCTCAAAATCACTCGAACGGACAACAGGTAATTATATTTTACGCATTCTCAAGCTTTCTGGCGTTACTTCTAAGTATTCATCTGCCTGAATATATTCCATAGCCTCTTCCAATGAAAATTGAACCTTAGGAGCAATCTTAACAGCTTCATCACTTCCTGACTTACGCATGTTAGTTAATTGTTTTCCTTTTATTAAGTTAATTTCCAAATCATTATCTCTAGAGTGCTCTCCAACTACTTGTCCCTTATAGATAACAGCTCCTGGATCAACAAAGAAACGACCTCTATCTTGTAATCTATTTAATGCAAATGGAGTAACCTGTCCAGCATCCATAGAAATGAATGATCCTTTGTTTCTTTCAGGAATTTCTCCTTTAAATGGAGCATACTCTCTAAATCGATGAGTCATTACGGCATTACCTGCTGTTGCAGTTAAAATATTGTTTCTTAATCCTATCAACCCTCTTGATGGAATGTCAAACTCTAAATGTTGCAATTCACCTTTCGGCTCCATTACTAGCATGTCACCTTTACGTTGAGTTACTAATTCTATGGCTTTACCAGAATATTCTTCAGGAACATCAATCACTAATGTTTCCATTGGTTCATACTTCTGCCCATCAACTTCTTTATATAATACTTGAGGCTTTCCTACTTGCAATTCGTAACCTTCTCTTCTCATTGTCTCAATCAATACAGATAAATGGAGTACTCCTCTACCAAATACGTTAAACTTGTCTTCAGTATCCGTATCCTCAACTCTTAATGCTAAGTTTTTCTCAATTTCTTGATATAAACGATCTCTTAAGTGACGAGATGTAACATATTTTCCTTCTTTTCCAAAAAATGGAGAGTTGTTAATCGTAAACAACATACTCATTGTAGGTTCGTCAATTGAAATACGTGGTAGTTCTTCTGGATTGGTAATGTCTGCAATAGTATCACCAATTTCAAAATCGTCAATACCAACAATAGAACAAATATCACCACTTCTTGCTTTTTCAACCTGAATTTTACCCATCCCTTCAAATACGTACAATTCTTTAATTCTTACTTTTTTCTGAACACCATCTTTTTTACAAAGAATGTAATCTTTATTTGCTTCTAAATCACCTCTAAAAATACGTCCAATAGCTATTCTTCCTACAAATTTCGAGTAATCTAAAGATGTAATTTGCATTTGAGGAGTTCCTTCATGGTAAGGTGCTTCTGGTATTTGTTCTAATACAGCATCTAACAATGGTAAAAGGTTGGTTGTTGGTTTTGTATGATCTAAACTCATCCAACCTTGCTTTGAAGAGCCAAAAATGGTAACAAAATCTAATTGATCTTCACTAGCATCTAAACTAAACATTAAATCAAATACAGCGTCTTGAACTAAATCAGGGGTACAGTTTTCTTTATCAACTTTATTAACTACAACAATTGGCTTTAAACCTAATTCTATTGCTTTACCTAATACAAAACGAGTTTGAGGCATTGCCCCTTCAAAAGCATCAACTAATAAAAGTACGCCATCAGCCATCTTCAGAACTCTTTCAACTTCTCCACCAAAATCAGCGTGACCAGGAGTATCAATTACATTAATTTTAACTCCCTTATAGTTAACAGAAACATTTTTAGAAAGGATTGTGATTCCTCTCTCACGTTCTAAGTCATTATTATCTAATAATAATTCAGTACGCTCAACTCTTTCGTCTAACGTTTTACATTCATCAATAATTTTGTCAACCAATGTTGTTTTACCATGATCAACGTGAGCTATAATAGCAATGTTTCTAATAGATTCCATATCCCTAATTTATAAGTTGGCAAAAGTAAGTTTGTTTTTCATATAAATGGAGGTTCTATTCTTTTTTAATTTATAAGAAAGATGTTTAGTAAATATTGATTCAGTTTACATTTGTAATTCACTGATGTAAACACTAGGATTAATTTAAATTATTAAAAATGCATTAATAATGTTACAGATGTTTCGTCAAATACCTATTGCAGCTATTACAAAAACAAATAGCACTACAAATCAATTAGTTAAATCGACTAATCTAAAGTTTAAAATTATGGTTTTTAGCAATAACAAAACCCTATTTATATCTGTAAACACATAGTGTGAATTAATTTATTTACATTTGTAAACAATGTTGATTATTACAAATGTAATCTTGTTTTATAATGGAATTAATTGATCGTTTTAAGTATTTAATGAAGTTAAATAATTTAACAGCTTCTGCTTTTGCTGATGAAATTGGCGTACAACGTTCTAGTATGTCGCACATTTTATCTGGCAGAAATAAGCCAAGTTTAGAGTTAATCCAAAAGGTATTGACTCGTTTTCCAAAAGTGAGTGCAGATTGGCTGATTGCTGGAGTTACCAATACTGAAAAAATGGATATTAAAGCAGATGTTAATTCTGCACAACAACCTAAAGAGAGTACCCCTACTCCATCTTTAAATAATAAGTCTATAAAAAAAATAGTGGTTTTTTATCACGACAACACCTTTGAGGAGTTTAGGAATGACTAAATAGCCAATCTTTAGCATCTTCAATATCTTTGAATATTTTTATAGGAGTCTGATGCTTGTATAATTTATAGTAAGCTGTTGCTAAAAGTCTTATGGGCATATTATTTACAACTATAGCTTGAGCAATATTAAGCTTATTGTATTCTTCATGCTCAGCAAAATACTTTCGTGACTCATGGTCCATTGAGCTTAAAATGTCTCTAGCATCAATTAAAAGAAGAAAAGGTTTGTTTTTTACAGCGTCCAAAGTCCATTCTACTAGCTTAGTTATTTCGCATAAATCTAGATCAATTCTATCTTTAAATTTAACAACAATCAAATTTTCATTGTTGAAAGACATATGTGCTGAATAAAACTCTTTTGTAATCATTGATTAAAAATGAGCTTAAATATATAAAGTTGTTTTTAATGAAAAAATAAATTTAAATAAATTTTATGCCACAAACCCTTTAACTGATTGTGATTGAGTTTTTTCTGTTAAGCTTTTTATTGGTCTAAAATGCTCTTTTAATTCACTCCATTTTTCGGGGTATTGATTAAAAAGCTTGATTATTTTTGCTTGGTGTTTTTTTAAGATGTCCGATATTGCAGCTGCTGAAACACTAGGACGACAAGCGTCACCAATGTTAATACCTGTAATTTTTTCGTTTTTAGAAATTAACAACTTAACCGCTTGTTCGTAACGATCTAAATATTGAGCTGTTTTATCTAAACTTTCTTCAACTATAGTTTTGTGTTGAGTTAATCTATTATTGGTAAAAATGTCGTGTTCCGAAATTTCAAAAACACCACCTAATACATGTTTATTTATAATAAGTTCTAATGACCCTTTAAGTAATTTTTTAACTTCTACAAGACCAAGGTTTAAATTGCTAATTTTAGTAATAGCAGCTTTAGATAATACAAATTCGGTAGTTTCAAAAGCAGTTAGCTCATTTAGTAAATAAGCGTATGTTTCGCTAGTATGATTAAAATTATACTCTTTTAAACTGTCTATTTCTGTTTGATAAGAGTTTGAACTAATGTTGTTTGCAATTTTTTGATGTACATCTTTATTGTTTCTGCTTGTTTTCAGCAAAAGCTCAACTTGGTTATATATTAAATTCTGAATAACCTCTTTAATGGTTATTGCCATTGGGTTATTTGTGTTTGACAACTTGAAATTGCCGATATTATTCTTAAAATAAAAATAAATCACATCTGCTTTCATGTCGTGGGGATTTGGGAAATGCAATTCTAACACAGAACTTTTCTCTTCATCCATAAAAGTAAGTTGTTCTGATTTTGTTTCTTTTGTTTCAAATGGAACTTGTTCTGGCTTTATCCAGTTTGATTTTTTGTTAGAATTTCTAATTTTATCAATAAAACCAATGTCTTCAAGTATTAGTGGTGAGAGTTCTCCATCAAAAACTAAAGCCTCAACTTTGTTTTTGTCCTGATTATAAAATACAGCCAAGCATTTATCTAAGCCACTAACCATCTGTCTTGAATTGCTCAAGATATGATTGAATGGATGTTCCAAAAATGTATAACGCTGTAACATAATACTTTAAAAACTTAAAAATACTACTTAAAATTAAGTTTTGCAAACTTAAAAACTTAATTTTTAATTCAAGCTTAAATTCTACTTAAACTTGATAATAAACGAAAGTATCTCTTGTTTATTTGTGGTATAAATCAATAGTTATGAAAACTTATAGTTCAAATCGCAATACTCCATCAAGAAATTTCTATATAAAAGAACTTAAAAATAGTTCTAAAAACTTAAAAAACACACAAAACAAACTTGATTTTTTAGAGTATAATCTTGATAAACTCCTAAGCTATTCATTTAAATTTTTCCACCCATTTTTTAATGATGATGAATATGAGGCAAACAGAAATAGTTATAAAGTAAGCAACGATGTTGATGATGAATTTGACCAAGTAATAGAAAAACATTTACCTGTATGGCTAACTAAATTAATTGCCCTTGCTGTAACTATCTATAATAAAATAATGGGTATTAAAACTGTTCAAAAAATTATAGCTAAAACTCAAAAGGTTTTTATTTATTTAAGAGGCAAAACCATTCAACTTAAAATAATAACTGTAAAATTCTTTGCTTTTAAATCACCTCCTTAAAGATAGTATTTGGTAAATTTGTAGACTAATATGTATAAGCTATTAATTAAACCTTTTTTATTCAGTATGCAGCCCGAAAAGGCACATTATTTTGCTACTGATTTACTTACTTTTTTTTGCAAAATACCAGGCGTTTCCGCTTTAATTCGGGGAATTTATGATTACAGGCATCCTAAATTATAAAAAGAATTATTTGGGTTGAAATTTAAGAACCCTGTTGGTTTGGCAGCTGGTTTTGATAAGAATGCTATTTTATACAATGAACTCGCAAATTTTGGATTTGGTTTTATTGAAATAGGAACGGTGACTCCTAAGCCTCAAGATGGAAATCCTAAAAAACGAATTTTCCGATTAACTGAAGATGAAGGGTTGATCAACCGAATGGGCTTTAATAATTTAGGAGCTGAAGATGCTATTCAACGGTTAAAAAACCGAAAAACCAACATTATTATTGGTGGAAATATTGGTAAAAACACAGCAACAAGTAATGATGATGCGTTAGCTGATTATATTTTTAATTTTAATACACTCCATGATTATGTAGATTACTTTGTTGTAAATGTAAGTTGTCCTAATGTAAAAGATTTAACGAAATTGCAAGACACTCCATTCTTACTTAACTTACTTGGTGATTTAAAACACATTAATACTACTAAAGATAAACCCAAGCCCATTCTATTGAAGATTGCACCAGATTTAAATAATTCTCAATTAGATGAAGTGATTGAAATTGTAGCTGAAACAAAAATTGATGGTGTGATAGCAACTAATACCACTACAAGTAGAGAGCATTTAAAAACCAATAAAAAAAGGATTGAAGAAATTGCCAATGGTGGGTTAAGTGGAAAACCTGTTAACGCAAGATCAACAGAAGTAATTAGGTATTTGTCCGAAAAATCAAATAAAGCCTTTCCTATAATAGGTGTTGGAGGAATTCATACCCCACAAGATGCGATTGATAAATTAGAAGCTGGAGCTGATTTGGTACAAGTTTATACAGGTTTTATATATGAAGGTCCAAGTTTGATGAAGCGTATTAATAAGAAAATAGTTGAATACTATGGTTAAGATTATAGAATGTCCAAGAGATGCAATGCAAGGATTACATGACTTTATTGCTACTGATATTAAAGCGAACTATATCAATCAATTGTTAACAGTTGGTTTTGATACGATTGATTTTGGAAGTTTTGTTTCACCTAAAGCCATTCCTCAAATGAGGGATACTGCTGATGTTTTAGCTAAATTAGATTTGTCCTCTACAAAAAGTAAGCTATTAGCCATTGTAGCCAATCAGCGTGGAGCTAATGATGCTTGTAACTTTGAAGAAATTAATTATTTAGGATTCCCCTTCTCTATTTCTGAAACATTTCAACAACGCAACACCAACTCAAGCATAGAAGAATCGCTAACTCGAGTAGCTGACATTCAAAACCTTTGTGTAAAACACAATAAAAAAATGGTTGTTTATATTTCTATGGCATTTGGCAATCCTTATGGAGATGATTGGAATAGCGATATTGTTATAGAGTGGACTAATAAGTTAGCTCAAATGGGAATTGAGATAATTGCTTTGAGTGATACCATTGGTGTTTCTAATCCAGAAAACATTAGTTATTTGTTTAAAAATATTATTCCTGAATTTACTAATGTTGAGATAGGAGCTCATTTACACACTACTCCAACAACTTGGCAAGAAAAAGTAGAAGCTGCATACGAAAATGGTTGCAGACGTTTTGACGGAGCAATTAAAGGTTTTGGCGGCTGCCCTATGGCAAAAGACGACTTAACTGGAAATATGCCTACAGAAAATATGTTAAGCTATTTTAATCAGCACAAAATTAAAACGGGTATTGATATGGAGTTGTTTAATAAAAGCCTTATTCATTCATCAGATGTATTTCCTATCTAGTGAAATGTTCTGTTTGCAATACAAGGATAAAGGTAAATTATTGCGAAAAGTGTGGGCAAAAATACAATCATAAACGACTGAGTCTTAAAACATTGTTCTCAGATGTATTTTCTAGTCTGACAGATGTTGAAAAGAATGTTTTCATAAACATATATAACCTTGTTAGGTTTCCCAAAAAAGTAATTGAAAATTATTTCAATGGTTATAGAGGACATTATTATAGCCCTGGAAGAATGCTCTTTTACTTTATAACAATAGCAGGAATTAGTTCTTTGCTATTGGACAACACATTATTCGGTATTACATTTCAATCAGATGGAGTATTATCAGAATCATTAGCATTTGCTATTGTATATTTCCCAGTTTTAAGTCTATCATCTTATCTTACCTATAGACGTTATAAAAAGAACTATTTAGAGCATATAGCATCTACCATCTATTTAATATCTACTTTCGGTATCATTATTCTATTTATTGAAAACATTTTTATTTACTTCTCAATTTCAACTACTCAGAACTCTAATTGGATTTTTGTACTTACAGTATTTGTATTGCTATGGAACTCAATATTATTTACCACCCCTTCTTCAGTTATTAAAGTGATACTGAATTTTATTTTAGAGTTTTTGGTTTTAATCACAATAGTTCTTATTGCTGTTTTAATTTTATACCTTACAGGAAATCTTTCGCTTAACTAAAGTATATTCTTAAATCATTTTTGTTGAAAAACAAATTCATTAAGTTTCATATTCTAAGATAGAATTATATAGTTTTGTATTGTTATTGGTTCCGATAGTTATCGGGATAATAGGGAATTAGGTGTAAATCCTAAACTGTACCCGCAGCTGTAAGCTCTGCACGTTTTTACAAAAAGCCACTGACTAATCCTCGGGAAGGCGTAAAAATAAGGAGTAAGTCAGAAGACCTGCCTATAACATTCCGTTTAACGGAAAAGCTTTCGGGACTAAAAGCGAGGACTTATTTCTTACCAAAGAAGATTCTTCACTATTATTCTCGGTTTAATTAATTTATTAATTCTCGAATTACTCGAGAGAAACCGAAAAAAAATGAAAAAAAATTACAAAAAGGCTGCTTTTGCTTGTCTTGGTTTAGTGTTATCCATTCAAAACATTAATGCTCAAACAGTTTCAGATTTTGAAAACCTAACATTATCACCTAATACCTATTGGGATGGTTCTGATATGTCTGGAACTCATGTAAATAAAAAGTTTTCTACAGTTTTTACTAGTGGAGATGCAAATTACATTAATGTGTTTGATACTACATTTGGTGCTCCAGGATATTGGTTAAGTGGCTTCGCTTACAGCAATATGACAGATAGCACTACTTCTGGTTCAGGGAATAGATTTAGTGCTAGAGCAGGATCTGGAGCAAATAGCTCTAGTAATTATATTGCTTCACAAAATAATTCAACAATTGTGTTAACTGGAGCAGCGGCAAACAATACTGTTAAAGGACTTTATATTACTAATAGCACTTACGCTGCAAATAGTATGAGAGATGGTGATGCTTTTGCAAAACAGTTTGGTGGAGCAAGTGGGAATGATGCAGATTGGTTTTTATTAACAATTAAAGGCTACACAGGAGGAAACTTAACTACAGATAGTGTTGATTTTTATTTGGCCGATTATCGTTTTTCTAATAATGCGCAAGATTATATTGTTAAAGATTGGCAATGGGTTGATTTGACTTCTTTAGGAAATATTGATAGTGTTTATTTTGTACTTACTTCTAGTGATAATGGCACCTTTGGAATGAATACCCCAGGTGTTTTTTGTTTGGATAATTTTAATGACCAAAGTGTTGGGATTAATGAGTTTATAGTTGAGAATAATTTTAATTTTTACCCAAACCCTGTACAAAACATTTTAAATGTTAAATCAGAAGAAATAATTACTTCATTAAGTATAATTGATATTACTGGAAAAGAATTATTAAATCAATCTAACTTCAGCACTAATACAATTCAAGTAGATTTATCCAGCTTAAAACAAGGTGTTTATTTTATTAGAGTAAATAATGTTACACAAAGATTTATCAAACAGTAATGAGAGTATTTATTATAATAGTTTGCAGCTTTTTAATTAATGGATTAATGGCTCAGTATGCTCCTCCTGTGGGTCAGGCAGGAAGCACTGCTATCCATAAAGATTCTACTGTATTTGTTGGCTGGGCTACAAATTCAATAATTGAAAGAGGTTGGCAAAACATAGTTAATACCTCTGCTGGGAAAACTACTGCTGGAGACTCACTTTCTCCTACGGGTAAATCTGGAATTAATGGTGTTGTAAGCTTAGGAGATAATGGAAGTGCTATCTTAACTTTTGATGGAGTTATAAAGGATGGTCCGGGAGCTGATTTTGCAGTATTTGAAAATTCATTTGATGGATTATTTTTAGAGTTAGCTTTTGTAGAAGTAAGTTCTGATGGAATTAACTTTTTTAGATTTGAAGCCATTTCTTTAACTGACACAACTACTCAAACTGCAAGTTTTGGAAATACTGATGCTACTAAAATTTACAACTTAGCAGGTAAATACCAGGTTCAGTACGGAACACCTTTTGATTTAAATGAATTGGCAGGAACACAAGGGTTAGATATTAACAACGTAACTCACGTTAGAATTATTGATGTGGTTGGTAGTATTAATGAATCTTTTGCTACTTACGATTCTCAAAATCATGCAATTAATGATCCCTGGACAACTGAGTTTCCAACAGGAGGTTTTGATTTGGATGCGGTTGGAGTTATTAACTTTACCCCGACTTCTATTGATGATTATAGCACTAATATACAATTGAATACTTACCCAAACCCAGTAAAAAATCAGTTA
>CBDUPT010000033.1:0-12746 GCA_965369165.1 uncultured Flavobacteriales bacterium
CATCTTTTTCATTCACTTCTTCCTGAATGCAAATTGCCAGCACATGAGACGCATTTTTAACCTGTTCCTGATTAAAACAATGTTTAACCATTTCATTTTTAATGGCGTCGTTACTTATAACCATCATTTTCATGGTTTGAACGCCATAAGATGTAGGAGTAAGATTAAATGCCTTGATAAGTATATCTAATTTTTCTTTAGACAGCTTCCTGGTATTATTAAATTTTTTTGTGGCATAGCGCCAATTCAATCTTTCAATTAAATCCATATCCTGCTTTTTGCACGAAAATACTAATAAAGGAACGAACGGCATATACAAAGATTTGTTAAAAAAGAATATCTTTTTTTTGAAAGAAATAAAAAAGGGTTCTATATTTGCAACCGCATTTGGGTAATATCCAAAAGGAAGTCTCTACATTTGTGAAGACTATTCGACATAAGATTTAAAATATAGCCTCGCTGATTTTAAATCTGGTCTCATTGGAGAAATGGCAGAGTGGTCGAATGCGGCAGTCTTGAAAACTGTTGAGGGTCACACCTCCGGGGGTTCGAATCCCTCTTTCTCCGCAAAAGAAAAACCTTAACAATTGTTAATCAATTAGTTAGGGTTTTTTATTTTTAATTCTAATCCATATTTAGTCCATATAAGCTTAATTTTAACAAATGGTAAAAAACAAATACACATGTTTTTGACAATGATGAATATAGAATTTAGGTAGTTTGCAATCCTATAATTCAACCTTTTGCTAAAACGATTAAATCAAAAAACATAAGTCTTGTTGTTAAATCAGCATCCATAGGTAATCCTGTAAATTCTTTTTCTTGTTCTTCCGTAGAAAATAGACTTTCAAAACCATTTTTAGCATAATATCTTAATGCTCTTGGCTCATTATAGGAATCAACAACGATAAAACGACAACCTGTTTTATTAGCACTATCAATAAACCAAGATTTAATAAAATCCATTAGTTGTTTACCCGTATTGTCTGCTTCATCTTTTATATGCCTAAAATCCCTATGAACTCCTAATCTACCAATGAGTACAGCAGGATAACTACGCATATGTTTCGTGTGTGGAATTTCCTTAGTTACTTTCTTCTTTCTTGAATTAGGTAGGTGAGTTGTTTTTATGCTATCATTTGAAATAGTAAAAACACATACGATAATACTAGGGTCTTCATCTAATGTAAAACAATATGTTTTACCTAAAAGTTCAGCAGAATAATTATCTACATCATTAGTAAAGAAATCATTTAAATCTTGATGGTCACAATCAAAAGGATTGCAACTATCTATTATTTCTTGATTATATGGTTTAAGTGTACAGCTATCAAGTAGAAAACCCAAAGCAATTCGTTATAATTTCGCTTTAGCTAAAATCTTTGATGCAACAGAAGATTGTTTAGAAAAATCAATAGAAGATTTCTTTGCAGAATTTTCAGCTACCTTAGAAGTAAAGTTAGCTGCTGCTTTGTCTTTTAATACAGGTATTGATTTAATTGCTATTGCCATTGTGTTTAAATATAGTGCAAAATTATATAATATATTTGTTTTAAAACAATATTTATACCAAAAATTATATTCGTTACTTAATTATGTTATTTAATATGAGTATAATAACGAGTTACAATGTTACTTATTATTAAGACTATATTTAATGGAAATGATATACTTATTGAACCCATTAACGACATTTTACCCAAAAGTCATTATCCGTATCTTTGCTTTTAATTTTTACATAAGCTTGCTTATAAATTTTAAGGCTAATGAAAGAATAAACGAAACTTATTAACAAATTTGAGTTGAAAAGTATTTTTTAAATTTATTATTAGATATAATAAATTTTTCTTTATGCATTTTAAAAACCTATTTATCAGTATGTTACAAAATATTTTTCTTTGTAATCAGTTCTCACAAATACTTCATTAAATTTCTTCATATTAGTATTATTCTTAAAATACTATGCAAAAAGAATAGATAAAAATTAGGGTATCTCTTTTTTTACTATCTTTGCCTAATAAGACATAAGTTATGGCTAGAAAAGAACTAATAAAGGAACTAGAGCTAAGGAAAGAAGAAATTTATTCTGAAATTAAGACTCAACTACCTGAGCTGGTTGAAGAACTAAATGCAATAGATAAAATTATTGGCAGTAACATAGTTAATTTGTATGCTAATAATAGTGGTAAATCTAATGTTACTGCTACTTTGACTACTAAAAAAACTGTTGGAACTCCTAAAGGAGATATGACATGGATTGAGTATGTGCTTTTTATGCTTAAAGAAATTGGTGGCAAAGGTAAAAGTAGCGATGTCGCAAGAGCGATTGTTAACGCAAATAGTAGTATTTCTTTTGACCGAGCTATTGACGCTTGTAGAGACAAGTTATCTAAACTGCTCAAAGAGGGTAAAATAAATGCTGATACAAGCGTCAATAAAAAAGAGGGCTATTTGTATGAAATAGTATAGTAAAAGAGAAGCGCCCACTTGTAAGGGCGCTGGTTTGTAACTGAAAACTGTGTAATAAGCTATGCTGCCGTTGTATGGTGAGCAACTTAAATAAGCAGTCTATCAAACTAAAAGTAATCTTCAAAGGCTGTTAAACATATAACAGCTGAAAGTTAAGCTAGGCATTCTCTCATTAGAGATGACTCTAGACACTCCAAAAGATTACTTCAAATCCTGCTGTAACAGGTAGTTAATGGGTCGATAAATTAATTCTTATCGGCTCATTTTCTTTTACAAAAATACAAATTTTTATCATTAGCATCAGTTTTTTTAACAAAAGTGGTTAAACCACTTTAAATTTAGACTTCCTTTTATCAATTTAAAATCAAAGCCATTACCAACAAGTATGAGTTTATTCATTTTTTTGACTAATAGAATTTCCATTATTAACTATTCTCCACAATATTAATTTCTTCTTCCGTTAAGCCATATATCTTATAAACCATTTGGTCTATTTCTTTTTCTAACGCAGTGGTGTCTGCCTCCTGGTTATTAAGTTTAATACTAATTATTTTATTTACTATATATTCAATATTATTAATCTCCGTTTGTGAAGATTCAATTATTGGAATATTATCAAAATAATCTCCAAACCATTTTATTCCGTCTTTACCCCAAATAACAGAACCAAGTTTGAAATAGAAAAAAATCAACTTTGAATTTAGAATTGCAGAATAGTACCTCAAATTTTTTCCTACCGCAAAGGAAGTACTATCAATTGAATATTCAGATTGGGTTGAAATGGCAAATGAATTAATGCTAGATAATTTTGTCCATATTAGTTTTTCTTGAATAAAAGATTCATAATAAGAGCATTTACGAAGCTCGTACCATTTTTTCATTCCCTTTTTAGCCTCATAAACATTTTCTAATTTTGTTTTATGTTTTGTCAAATAATTAAATACTTCTGTATATTCTTCAATTTTTATGTTGGTTTTGGATAATATTATATAGTTTGAATAGTCTTTTATATAATATCTTTTAATTTCAGCACCCTTTAAAACTGGCTTTAGTATTTCCCTGTTTTTGTTATTAAGATTAATCATTGCATCACCATCTTTTTTATTAATGATGAAAATGGCATTTGCACCGGTTGTAATACCACGATTAATTTTTAAATCTGTGATATTTTTCAAAGGTATTCCTGATTTTTCGATTTTATCCTTTAATTCAAGTACTTTGTTAGTGCCAAATATCCATTGGTTTTTGTTGTAAAAGTGCTGTTTTGAATCCCTTGATATATTGCTTGCAATATTCTGAATAGACATAGCCTGTTCTTGGTCTTTAATCTCAATTACTCTAATCTTATTTGAACTTAAATCTAAATTGTTTTTTCTCAATAGAGAAATTAAAGTTCCTACATTAGCTTCGTCGAAAATATCAACATTATTAATGTTCACAAGTGTTATTAATTCAAAATTTGCCAAATACTCTCTTGTACTTTCACCATAATTTGTACTGCAAAACCTATTAGAAGTAATATATGATAAGTAACCATACGGCTTTAAAATATCAGCACCTCTCTCAAAAAAGATTGAATAAATATCGCCTGTTTTTTCAAATACATTATACTTTGAAAAATAATTCATTGAAGAATATTCAGAATACTGAATTTGGAAATAAGGCGGATTACCAATAATAGCATCAAAGCCAATATAGCTACCATCATCTGCCAATACTTCTGGGAACTCAAATCGCCATTCAAAGGCATCATGGTAAATAGCATTGTTTACTATTTCTTCTTTTTCTATTAAAGCTTTTTCAGCTTTCTTTTTAAGATTATTAAGTTTGTCCTTATCAGTCTTTGTTATTTTTTCACGAAATGCCTTTATATTCTTTTGACGTTCTTGTTCATTTATAAGTTCTCCCTGTGCTTTCTGAAATTTGGCAATAAACTTATTGTCTAATGTACTTTTAAAATTATTTTTTACCTCATTTATAATTGCTAATACTTCCTTTTTGCGTTCTTTGCTATTAGTGTCTTTATACTCTGCTACTGCGTTTTTATAGTCTGTAAAATTATAGCTTATGGTTTTATCTTGAAACGCATCTTTTAAATTATCATCTAAACGAAAACGACTAATTAACGAGTTACCACATTTAATATTAATATCAATATTTGGCAATGTTTGTAGTCGTTTATCTTTAATATAGTAGGCATTTTTTAGTAGCTCAATCCATAACCTTAAACGGCATATCTTAACAGAATTAGGGTTGATATCTACCCCAAATAAGCAGTTTTCTATGAGGGTTTGCTTTTCGTGAAATAATGTGTGTTGTATGCGAGTACTTTTTTTATTTCCCGGTATATATTCAAATAACAAACCTTTGTCATCTAAAACATATAGTTCATCGTTTACAATTTCAATATCACAACTTAAAGGCATTCCTTTAGCATCTATTAAAATACCTAGCTCATTTTTTATTACTATTAGCTCATTTAAGGCACTCACTAAAAAGTGTCCTGAGCCTACTGCTGGGTCACAGATGCGTAAATCATTAATAATAGAATTTAGGCGTTTTAAATCGTCTATTTTAAATAATCTACGACAATAGGATTGTAAATCTTCAAAGGTCTCAATTTGGTCGTTTTCATGTACTTTAAACTTTTGCACTACTGCACGTCTTAAAGTTTCGTTACACATATACATTGTAATATAAGATGGTGTGTAAAATGAACCCTCTTTGTAACCATTTATCTTTTCAAAAATTAAACCTAATACTGATGCGTTTATTAATGTTTTGGTTTCATGACTATCTTCTATTCCTTCGTTACCATCAGTAGCAAAATCATAAGCATCTAAAAACTTAAACAAATAGTCTAAAGTTGGTAGTTTTCCTTTTAAACGTTTACCATTGGCTTCCTTTAAAACTGTCGCTGAATATAATTCAATGTTGTCGTTGTTTAAAGCCGATATTTCAAAAGTCTCATTCTCTAAGGTATTACGTTCAAATAAGGAACTATTTAAGTACGGGATGTCTTTATACTTCTCTTTGTACTTAGGGTGTCTTTCTTCTTCTTGTTTGGCTAATGCTGAGAAGAATAAATCGTTTAAATCATCATAATCTGCAACAAATGACGAGTTGAGAAACTTATATTTTTTGTCTTGTTTATGGTAGGCTAATAATTGAGACTCTAATAGCTTTAAAAACAGAACACGGTTCACCCAAGTTAAACATAACTCTAATCCTGCGTTAAATGCTTTCTCATGTCCTTTCTCAATGCTTTTGATGTTAGGTAAGTAGTCTCTATCTTCGAGTATTACAATGGTGCTTTCCAAAAGTGAGGCATAGTCTCTATTTTGTTTAGATTTACGCCTAATGAGTTTTTTACCTTTGTCTTTTACTTCTTCTAAACCAATAATATGTAGTAGCTCATTGTAGAATGCTTTGTTAAGCTGATTACTGTCATTACCAAAAGAGTGACCTAACAAATGTACATTGGAAAATATCTTGAATAAGGTGTTAAGATGTACATCACTTAATGTATTGAAATCGGTTTTTGAGAAATCCAAATGAACAAATGGCAGTGTTTCTTCAATTTCTGCTATGTATTTTTTGGCTATTTCACTATAAAAGAGTTCGTTTTTAGAGGTGTCCTTTCGTCCATCCCTAAAGGACTCATATTCCTTTAATAAGGAATGGTTCTTGTAAAATATATTATAAAAGTCTTCGGCTTTAAACAAGTACCATTCGTAACCATTAGTAGCAATTAAATGCTTGATATTATTATTCTTGTTATCTACACGTTCACGTAGATAATACAACAACAATTCCTGTAATGCTTTCCGATTAAGATTTTGTTCGGTTAAAAATTCAGCTTTGTTACTTGGTTTTTTAGCTTCAATGATAACTCCAACATCAGATTTTGCAGTCTTGCTTAGATAAATGGCTAAATCAATTCTATCTTTAGTGTTGATGTAATTGTCTTTGTAAAAGGTTGCTGAGAAGAAATCCTTAAAATGTGATTTGATATGCTCTTCACTTTCGCCATTATCATCACTCAATTTAACCTCCTTGATACAGTTTTGTAATTGATTAACAAAATTGGTTACATCCTTTCGTAATGGTTTGTGTTTCCTATATGCTGGGTTAAGTGCTTTTCGAGTATTGGTTTTGTTCATTCTTTAAATTGACCTTTAACTTCTTATAGAGAGACATAAAAATAGGAATCTTTTTTGTAGGAATTAAGTGTATTTTAAAAAACATATCAGTAATTATTGGAAATATAGCACAATAAGCTATTAGGTCTTACTATGTAATTTTATCTGAAAGATTTTAGGATTTATCAATTTCATTAAAGGAAGACCTAATCTTCTTATTGTCGTAATAATTTTTGTAAGCAACTAAACTTCCAAAAAAAACAATAAAACCAATTACTGTAATCAACCAAAAATTGGACTCCTTTAAAGAATCTCGTTGAGCTTCAATTTTTTTAAATTCAACAGGAATATCCTTTATAAAATCTAATTCGTAACTATCTATAATGTTTCGCATATTTTAATTTTTAAGTTTTATTAATTTAAATTGGTTGCTTTCATCAATTGAATAAGCGTATTCAAAAACACAGCTCCATTTTTTGTTATTCATCTTGACAGTATGAGTGATAATACCAAAATGAAAGCCCGAGCCTTTCAAAAAATCTAAACTTTTCTTCGCTTCTTTTTCATCACTTAAAATTTTTTTAAGGATGTTTCGGTTAGTATTTAGAAGCCGATTTATTTTTTTTGTAGAGTCTCTTTTCTGTTGTGCTTTGATATTGTTAAACTTTATTTGGTTTTTACGGTTGGCAAAAACTTGATTGTTTCTTTGCTTAATGAAAGTCTCTCCTGTTAATGGGTCTTTTGCGGTGTTCATAAGGTTTTTTGTTATAAAATTAGCCACAAATACACATATTATGTCTCGATAGCTAGTAACTTAATCCAAGTTAATCTAGATTAGCTTATTTTAAACATCTTTGTAATTAAAACAAATTGAGCTAATATACTTTTTGTTTAAATTAAATTTTGCAAAAAAAATACGATGGAAGCTGGAACTGCCTTATATAAGGCTTTTCTAACGTCCATCGTTTTCTAGCTATCAGCTAGTGGTAACTAATTATTTTCAGTAATCGGTTTAAGGCTATATATTACTTGCTTTCCCTGCTTGTCCTTGCATAAGGTACAAGGCTTATTATTTTTGTTTGAGATTTCAGTCCTGTCATCAATTATCTTCTTCAATCTTTCCCTCATTAATTTTTCACTGCAACCAAATTCATTACTTAAATGTTTTAGCAAATCAGTACTAGCAGTTGGTTCATCCAAATGACCTCCCAATAGCGCAATTACATCATCAATACTAGCCTTTAACTGACGAGAGAGCATTACGTCCTCAATATGTTTTGGGTCGGCTAAAACAAGCCCATTTGATTCTTCGCAGTATTCTAAATAAATTGATTCATATCTTCTCGTACTTCTTGTTTTTAAATAGTTCAATAATATTAAATCCGTTGGCTTATTATCTTTACCTTTTTCAAATCCCACTTGCATAACAGTACTACTTTTATTCATAAGTTCAGTACCTAAATGACCTCTAGCTTTATCAGTATTGCCAGGATTTTCGTGAATTAACCCAATAAATGTTACGTCAAACTTATTAATTAACACATTCATTAAGTCTATAAGCTTCATACTATCCTCTGAACGGTTAAAATCTTTAATGCAATCTGTAACGACGTCAAGAATAATAATTAAATGTCCCTCAAATTTTTTACGAACGTGGTATAAATATTCTGTCAGTGCCTCAAAACGTTCATCTCTTGGTACTTCTAAGAGTGATATGTAATCAAGTTCTTTTGGGTCATCGCATTTGGAATAACCACCTTTAAGTAGTATCTGTTGAATTGCGTAAGGGAATTGTTCGGTCAAATTTCTTTCTGTATCAACATAACACACTGTTGGTTTATCAATACAACTCGTCTTGAATCCTAAATGATTCTCTTTATAATCTTGATGCTTAATAAATACGCTACTAAGTGTTTCAGCTAATCTACTCTTATGAACACCCGCTTTACCTTGAATTATATTTATAGTTCTTGGAAAAATGATATTCTGTTCATTTTGAGTCAAAATTGGTTCGGTTCTAGCAATTTTTTCAGATTTACGTTTTCTCAAATCATTCTGAGTTTGTATTAGTAAAGAAAGATTACCACTTGGAATTTGGTCTTTGGAAAAATCTTCAAATTTTAGTTCTTTATAGTTAAATTCAAGTCCAAATTTGAATAAATCTGATATATCTTTTCCCGAATTTTCTTTTAATTCCTCTGACAATATAACCCTCTTTAATTGATATTTTTCAGCTATTTTTTTGGATTGGTCTAGCCCTGTTTTGTCTATGTCGTAACACAAAACAACATCATTAAAACTCTGCTTTAATTTATTAATTAATTCCTGTGAGGGAATTGCCGTTTCACTATTTAGGCTAATAGCTGAATAATTGTTTGAAAATAATGAGAGTACATCCTTTTCTCCACCTGTTATAAAGACAGTATCTCCTTGTTTTGGTAATTGCTCCAATCCAAAGACATATTCTTTAGGCTTTACGCCTACCCAGCTGAATTTGTACTTTGGCGAAAAAGGTTGATAAATTTTATAACAATTATTGTTAATTTTGTATGCATAAATTGGGTTGTCTTTGGTTGATTGAATCGTTGAAAATGTTTCATTTTTTGTTTTCCTAGAAAAATGTTCAACAGGAAAGACATTAAATTTTGATAATGTCTCCTTTGTTATGCCGTAAGAATCCCAAAATTTGATGTTATAGGCATTCCACTCGGTCAATTTAATGTTAAAAGACTTGGAGTCGAAATTTTCACTATTTATACCAAAGTCTTCACTTATAATTCTCAAAGCTTCTTTGAATCCAACACGTTTTAATTTCACAACCAGGTCTATTATATCCCCATCGTCTTCTGTTGCAAAATCTTTATAACGCCAAGTTCCATTAGAGCTATTATATATATTAAAAGATGGTGTTTTCTGCTTACGACTTAAAAAAGGATTAGATATGAGTTGCCCTTGTTTTAAAGAACCATTCTGATGATATGGCTTTAAGTACATATTCATTGCCTCATAAGAATCTATTTTTGACAAAATTTCATTTTTATTATACTGTTCTTCCATAACTAAAAGATTTTATGACGTTCTATTTCATCAAGGACTTCCGTTCTCTTGTAGAATTTCTTATTACCAAAAATGTAGGGTGAAAGGTTTAGTTTACCTTGTTTTTGCCATCTCCAAAGACTAACTGTTGAAATTGGTGGACTAAAAAGTTTACCTATTTCTTTTGAGCTAATATATTCTGCTTCGGGATTTATTAATCCCTCATGTAACCATTTCATAGCAAATACAATTAAATTGCTATGATAGCAGATTCAACTTCGGTTCTTTTATAATACGCCCTATTACCTATACAGTATTTTTTCAACTTCCCCTTTACTGTCCAATTATGAACCGTTGATAGGTCACATTTTAGCATTTCAGCCACCTCTTTACGAGTAAGATATTCATCGGGTGTTTTTGGCTCAAAGGAGTTTTTGAGTTCTTCTAATTGGTTCCTTATAATTGAAACCTCACTGAAAACTTTTGCAACAGCACTAGGCATATTGTCAAAAGTTATTGAGTTTGAATTTTGTGTTTTCATTTGCTTAAAATTTTATTTAAGCGAATATCTATCCAATTCATTGGTACTCAATGTTGGTACCGTACTGTTTTAGTACCGTTTTATTTACTAGTATTTAATTCTTTCGTTAAAAGTTTCTAAAACGTTGATATTGTTTGTTTTGCAGTAGTTTAAGATTTTTTCAACTTTATCTTTATTAATGAAAATATTTTTATCCGTTTCGTTTGTACCGCTGTAACTTTCCGATATATATGGTCTCAAATTTTTATCACCAAGTTCACGTGCTACGGCTGTGAAATTAGGCGTATCTCCTGATTTGTGTTTTTCAAATAAGGAGTCCATTTCCCCGTTGGCAAATAATAATCCTACCTTGAACCATTTTAATTCCAACAGCTTTTTATCTTTGCCCAAATCTTCATTAAGGTTTGATAACCATTTCAAATGGTTAAACATTGCTTGTGCATAAATCGCATCTTGATAACCATCTAATGAATGTTTATAATTAGGGCTGTGTATTACATTGTAATTAAATTCTTTACCCTGAATAATTATATCCCATGCATAAACTTTTATTTCTTGCAACCTAT
Organism: uncultured Flavobacteriales bacterium; assembly: GCA_965369165.1. GTDB lineage: Bacteria > Bacteroidota > Bacteroidia > Flavobacteriales_E > Vicingaceae. The sequence continues at coordinate 10,755 of CBDUPT010000033.1, forward strand.
TATATTGAAATGGCAACTCATTTATGGTAACAAAATCATCATTATGATGTATTTTTGGTAATGGGTCAAAAAGAATTGAATTAATGGTATTAATTTGTTCTTGCAAAAATATTTGAGGTGTTTTTGAGTTTTTGTATCGTTTTAAAAAACTATTTTTCCATATTTGTGATAGTTCATTTATTCCCTTATCAAATATTAGATTTTGCTCTTTTTTAATTTTTTTGATTTCATCTTTACTGATTTCAATTTCTTCTACTATAACCAATTTCTTCTCAATTTTCTTCCCAATTAAAAGAGGTGCGCCTTTAATTGCAAATTCCCCTTTTAGCCATTGTTTGAAAGTTAATTTTTTTTTAGTCATTAGATACTTAATTTATGTATTCTGAAAGTTGAATTGCTTTTGATGTTTCAGCCTTACCAATATATTTTAGAAACTCTTTTTCCGTTTTATGTCCTGTCATCGCCATTATTAAAGTCGTTGGTGTTTTGCCGTTGTGATTTGTCGCAAAAGACCGTCTTCCGATATGTGATGTTACTAATTCCCATTTTGGGTATTTTTTAAAAACTTTTCTTTTTGTTTTTGGGTCTTGCTTGCCACCATAAACTTCATGAGTAAGTCCCGCATTTTTTGCAATGATTTTAATATGTTGGTTGTACTTTTGGTCACTAATCTTGCCAGGAAATTGTCCATGTCGTTTTTCAAGAATAGACATTACTTTTTTACTCAAAGGAACTGCTAATTTTGTTTTGGTTTTCTTTTGAGTTAAATCTAAAAGTGGAACTTTCTTACCTGATTTATTCTTTTCAAATCTTATGTCAGCACTATTATAATTTAAAAAATCACTTATTCTTTGGGCAGTTTCACAACTAATTATTAACCAATCTCTTGCATTATCTAAAGCATCTCTTTTTAGGATAACTTTTTCAATAGCCTCAATCTCATTAGTGGTTAAATAAATAATTGGCGTTGGAATTTCTTTTATTTTAAGCTTCCGAAGTCGGGAATCAATTTTAATACCGTTAAGTTCAGCATCAAAACATATTGTTTTAATCGATGTAAAATTTCTTGAAATGTAATTTTGGCTGTAATTTTGCTGTAATCCGAACTCTAGAAATTTATTCATAAAATTTTCATCTATTTCACTTATTAAAATCTTACGATTGAATTTTGCTTCAAATCTTATTATGAAGTTCTTTACAACAGATAATTTTTTGTATGTACTGTCGGAAAGTTGAAGTATTTTCTTTTCACGATAATATTCAAAATAATCAACAACAGATTGAGGTATTTTACTATATAAATTAGGATTAATAATTGATTTTAACCATTCCGAATTTATCGTCTTTTGATTTACAGAAGCGTTAAAATAATTAAGTAAATCAGTCTTTAAGTTTTGTAAATCTGCGTCTAATTTTTTTAAACTTTCATCTTTAGTATGTTTCAATGAACCTTTTGTGGAACTCCAATATATCGGATTTATGACATAGTTAGTTCTTGCTTTAGCATCAATGGAACGACCTGCTCTCAACCTTACATATATACCCGCAGGATTCTTTTTACTTTGTAAATAAAATTTTATGGTTGCCATAAAACAAAAATAAACATTTAGCCCATATTTAGTCCACAATTTCCCATTTTATTTAAATATCATTCAAGATTATTCAATACATCATGTGCAGTAGCAATGGCTGAAAGTATTGTATTTAAAAGGGTTTAGTGCGATTCTATAATGTTTATGAAAAATTGGCAATTGAAAGGTATGCAGTCCCTCTTTCTCCGCAAAAGGAAAACCAGAACAAATGTTCTGGTTTTTTATTTTATAGGTGTTGAAAACTTGTTTTTATAAGACGATAAAATAAAAAACATAAAACAAGCCTTGTCTTGTTTTGATTTTCTATGCTTGCTCAGGATTACCCTATGAGGGATCATTGAATAAAATCCCACTTTCAAGGCAAAAAAGCAACTCAACTTTACTGAATTGCTATTTTTTC